>JACMKJ010000564.1 GCA_014380155.1 Rhizobacter sp.
ATTGTCAAGGGAGTTCTGTGGCAGGCTTTTACCGCCGATGAGCCGGTGGCGCTCTTGATTGACGAGATCGACAAGGCAGACATTGAGTTTCCCAACGACTTGCTGCGCGAGATCGACCGCATGGAGTTCTACGTGTACGAAACACGTGAGCTCATCAAGGCGGTGCACCGCCCGCTGGTGTTCATCACCTCCAACAACGAAAAAGAGCTGCCCGACGCGTTCTTGCGCCGCTGCTTCTTCCACTACATCAAGTTCCCCGATGCGACGACGATGCAAAAGATCGTCGACGTGCACTTCCCCAAGCTGCGCAAGGAGCTGCTGGGCGCGGCGCTAAAGAACTTCTACGACGTGCGAAACCTGCCCGGCCTGAAGAAGAAGCCCTCCACCTCGGAGCTGCTCGATTGGCTCAAGCTGCTGGTGGCCGAAGACATTCCGCTCGAGGTGCTGCAAAGCAAGGACGACAAGGTCTCGGTGCCACCGCTGGTCGGCGCACTGCTGAAGAACGAACAAGACGTCTCGCTGTTCGAGAAGCTCGTGTTCATGCAGAAGCACAACCGCTGATGCAAGCGGTCGCGCCCGTCACGCTGGAAAGAGATCTCCTTCGTCTCGAACCCCTGACGCACGCGCACCTGGATGGATTGCTCGCCGCGGCCGCCGATGGCCAACTCTGGAAGCTTCGCGTCACCTCGGTGCCCGAGCCGCAAGACACCGAGGCCTACATCGCCACGGCGTTGAAACAGTTTGACCAGGGCAACCGCCTTGCCTTCGCGGTGATCGACAAGGCCAGCGGCCGGGTTCTGGGCAGCAGCAGTTACCACGACATCGTGCCCGCCGTGGAGCGCCTGGAGATCGGCTACACCTGGTACGCCGAGAGCGTGCAGCGCAGCCACGTCAACACCACCGCCAAGCTGATGCTGATGACGCATGCGTTCGAAACGCTGGGCGCAAAGCTCGTGGGCTGGCGCACCGACAACTTCAACTTCACCAGCCAGCGTGCCATCGAGCGCCTCGGCGCCAAGCGCGACGGCGTGTTGCGCCACCATGCCCTGCGCCGCGACGGCACCGTGCGCGACACCGTGATGTACAGCCTCACCGTGGGTGAATGGCCCGAGGTGAAAGCCCAGCTGCTGTACCAACTCCACAAGCCGCGCTGAGCGGCTTTTTTTAACCCTGAACCACCATGGCACAACGCAAAACACTCACCGTTGACGACATCTGGGCGCTCGACCGCATCGGCGGCCTCGCGCTTTCACCCGACGGCTCGCAAGCCGTGTGCTCGGTCGCCCGCTACTCGATGGACGAGAACAAGGGCTTCACCAGCCTGTGGCTGCTCTCCACCTTTGGCGGCACGCCGCGCCAGCTCACGCAATGCGGCGAAAAAGACGGCCAGGCCGCCTGGTCACCCACCGGTGAGCGCATTGCCTTCGTCGCCAAGCGCGAACAAGAAGGCAAGAAAGACGACAGCCCCCAGCTCTACGTGATCGCGCCCGACGGTGGCGAGGCCCAGCGCATCAGCCGCTTCGCGCCCGGCATCGAGGCGTTCAAGTGGTTCCCCGACGGCAAGCGCATCGCCTTCATCGCGTGGGTCTGGCCCGAACTGAAGGGCACGGCGGCGCAAACCAAGCGCCACAAGGAGTTCAAGGACCGCAAGGAAAGCGCCTACGTCACCAGCGAAACGCAATACCGCTACTGGGACCACAACCTGCCCATGGGCCGTGTGCCCCACCTGCATGTGCTGGACGTGGCCACCGGCCGCATCCGCGACCTGTTCGAAGGCACGGCCTATGAGCTGTCGCGCTACGAGCCGAGTGCCGACGCCTTCGACATCTCGCCCGACGGCAAACACATTGCCTTTGCCCACGACCCCGGCGAGCCCAAGAAGATCGACAACTGCAGCGCCATCGCCGAGATCAACGTGCGCAGCGGCAAGGTCGAGGCCCTGGTGCAAGACAAAGCCTGGAACTGCGAGGCCCCTCGCTACAGCCCCGGCGGCGAACATATCGCCTTCGTCACCGCCCACCAGGGCAAGCGCCACACCATGCACCACCAGCTCGCCGTGCTGGAGCGCGGTGGCAAACACCGCGTGATGAGCGCCGAGTGGGACCACGAGGTCAACACGCCGCTGCGCTGGGCCGCCGGGGGCGAGGCCGTGTACTTCACCGCCGAAGACCAGGGCCAGCGCCACCTTTACCGCTTCGAGCTGAAAGACGGCACGGCCCGCGAGGCGGTGATGGGCGGCTGGGTGCAGCAGTTCGACGTGGCCGGCGACATCATCGTCACCGCTGCCGACGCCATGGACCACCCGGTGCGTGTGCATGCCCACCGCGGCAGTGACCCGGCATTGCGGCTGGAGTCGTTCAACGACGACAAGCTGAAGGCATTTCGCCTCGGCCACCATGAGTCGGCGCAGGTCAACGGCGCGCTGGGCGAGCCAGTGCAGGTGTGGCTGATCTACCCACCCGACTTCAACCCGAAGAAAAAGTACCCGGTGATGCACAGCATCCACGGCGGCCCGCATGCTGCGGCCGGTGACACATTCCACTACCGCTGGAACAACCATGTGTTCGCAGCGCAGGGATACGTGGTGTCCTGCGTCAACTACCACGGCTCCAGCGGCTTCGGCTACCCCTTCCTCGACAGCATCACCCACCGCTGGGGCGAACTCGAGCTGCAAGACGTGGAGGCCACCACCGACTGGCTGCTCAAGAAGCCCTGGGCCGACAAGGCCCGCGTCTTCGCCACCGGTGGCAGCTATGGCGGCTACATGGTCGCGTGGATGAACGGCCACGTGAAGCCAGGGCGTTACCAGGCCTATGTGTGCCACGCCGGTTGTTTCGACTGGACGGCCATGTTCAGCGACGACGCCTTCACCTGGCATGCCAAGGACCTGGGCGCCTGGTACTGGGACGACCTGCCCAAGATCCACTCGCAAAGCCCGCACGCCTTTGCCAAGCACATGAAAACGCCCACCCTGGTGGTGCACGGCGCGCTCGACTACCGCGTGCCCGACCAGCAAGGCCTCGCTTACTACAACACCCTCAAGGCACGGGGCGTGGATGCACGGCTGGTGTGGTTCCCGGACGAAAACCACTGGATCCTGAAGCCGCGCAATTCCCAGCTCTGGTACAGCGAGTTTTTCAGCTGGTTGAAGAAGCACGACCCGGGCGCAGGCCGCGCCAAGAAGCTCAAAGCGAAAGCTTGAGCGCCACGCCCACTCGATGATCCACCCAGCCCGCGCCGTCGGGCAGGTGGCGAGCGCCCAGCTCGACGGCAAAGTGGCGCGGCACCAGCCACCAGCGGGCGCCCACACGGTGCGCCTCGGTGCCGGCTTCGGAGCCGGCCCATTCGGCAAACAACACGCCCATCTTGCTGGGGCGCCACACGCTGCTGACGGTGGCGCGGGTGCGCGCGGCGCCGGCATGCTCCAGGCCGAGGTTGGTGTGCACCGAGAGGTTGTCGATCACACGCACCAGGCCACCGACTGACACCGCCGTGCGCTCGGAGCGCAGGCTGCTGTCGCCCATGCCACGGCGCAGGCCCGCCCAGTCGAATTTCAGTGCGCCCATCAGCGACGAGGCACGCACCGCCATGAGGGAGCTGAACTCGGCCCGCAGCAGGCTGGGGCCGGCATCGGCGGGCTGGGCGCGGGGGGTTTCGAGCTTCCAGCGGGCGCTCTCCAAGCGACAGGCGCCCGATTGCAGTGCCACGTGCTGCGTCGCCGACACATCGCCAAACGCGGCCACCGGGCAATCTGGCAAACCGCCGGCCCAGGCAGGCGCACCGAATAACAGAAGCGCGGCTCCCGCCCCGTGCCACCCTCGTTTTGTTGGTGTTGTCATGCTGAGAGTGATGATGCGAGCGCACGCACACGCTGTCACGGCAATCAGACGGGGATTTGGTGACCTATTTGGCTGTTCGGCGCAGACCGTGCACCAGGCCCGCGTATCGAACGCTATTGACCGAGTTCGAAGCGGTCGCGGCCGAGCGACTTGGCCCGGTACATCGCCGCGTCGGCACGCTTGAGCAACATGTCCACCTCGTCGTGCGGGCCCCGCCAAGCCGCCACGCCGGTGCTCACCGTCAGGCGCAAGACCTCGCCCTGCCAGGCCCAGGGGCGGCGCAACAAGGCATCACGCAACCGCTCGGCAGCGCTCACAGCCTCGGAAGCCGAGGTACCCGGCAACATGACGATGAACTCCTCGCCACCGAAGCGGCCCACCCGGTCGATGTCGCGCATCACCGTGCGCAGGATCTGCGCGAGGTGGCGCAGCGCTTCGTCACCCGCCGCGTGGCCGAAACGATCGTTGATGCCCTTGAAGTAGTCGGCATCGATCATCAGCACCGCAAACGGCCGGTTGGCGCGGGTGGCGCGGCGTGCTTCGTCGCGCAACAAGTCGTCGAGCGCGCGGCGGTTGAGCAGCTCCGTCAAGCTGTCGTGGCGCGACAAGCGGCTCAGCTCGGTCATCAGGCGCGCACCCACCAGGGCCACCAGCGTCAGGTGGAACACCAGGGCGGTGACCAGGAACACCACCGCCGAGCCCTTGTTCAGCGCGCTGTTGGCCGTGATCTCGGCCACCACGGTGCTCGGTGCGGCAATCGCCCGGCCGCTGCGCACGAGGAATACCGCCGCCCCCAGCACCAGTGGCACCGCCAGCACGAAGCCCCAGCGCAGCTCCAGCTTCTGATGGGCATAGGTGTAAACGTCCCAGCCGGTGGCCAGGCACAGCAGGCCCAGCAGGCCCGAAATCACCGCCACCCGCATGGCCCCGTGGTGCGCAGACATGCCAAACCAGGCCACGACCATCACACCGACGAGCATCAAGGCATACCACCAGACTGGAGCCGGCTGACCCACGAACTGGCGCACGCCGCGCTGCATCAGCATCATGCCGGCCACCACGCAGACGTTGCCCAGGGCGCGCGCTTCTTCGCTCAGCGTCTGGGTGGCCCAGACAAAAAGCACCAGCGCAACGCCGGTCAGCAAGGCATACCCGGCCCACTGGACCACCGAGCGGCGGTCCATCCTGAGCGCCACCGCGCTCACCCCCCAGCCCAGTGCGAGCACCGCTTGCTGGCAAGCCACCATCAAAAAGGCGGTTTCGGTCGCTGACAGGGTGGGCATAAAGACGGGGAAGGTTGCGGAGGTAAAGAAGACCGGCCGGAGACAGCCAGACGGCGCCGATCCTTATAGCATCGGGGCTTTCAAACCTGTCGCATGGGTTTGCGCACATCCGCACGCCATGCCTCAAAATCCGGCCATGCTGATCGACTTCTTCTACACCCTGCGCGCCGCCAAGCTCAAAGTCTCGGTCAAGGAGTACCTGACCCTGCTCGAAGCCTTGAAAGAGGGCGTGATCGACGACGAGTCGGGCCCGACGGTCGACAAGTTCTACTACCTGGCACGCACCGCGCTGGTGAAGGACGAAGCCAACTTCGACAAGTTCGACCGCGCCTTCGCCGCCTACTTCAAGGGCGTGGAGCTGCTCACCGACTTCACGCAAGACATCCCGCTCGACTGGCTGCGCAAGAAGATGGAGCTCGAGCTCAGCGCCGAAGACAAGGCCGCCATCGAGAAGATGGGCTGGGACGAGCTGATGGAAACGCTCAAGAAGCGCTTCGAAGAACAGAAAGAACGCCACGAAGGCGGCAGCAAGATGATCGGCACCGGCGGCACCTCGCCCTTTGGCGCCTACGGCTACAACCCGCAAGGCATTCGCATCGGGCAAGACAAGAGCCGCAACAAGA
>JACMKJ010000565.1 GCA_014380155.1 Rhizobacter sp.
ACCGAATACCTCGACGAAGGCTGGGTGGCACGCGCCATGTCGGCCGGCCTGCGCGATGCGGCCCGCTTCACCACCGAGGGCGTGGCCGTGGGCAGCGCCGGGCTGGGTGCGCTGAGCGGGGCGAGGGCGGTGTCGCTCACCAACACCGAAGCCTTCGTCAACCAGGCGCGTCTGGTCACGCCCGCCAGCGCGCGCGGCAATGCGGCGCTGGAGCATGTGTTGCGGGTGGAGGCTGGCGTGCTGCAGGCCGCTGAAGGTTTGCGCAACCCCGGTGGGGCACCGCTCAACACCGATTTCCCGGCGCACGGCTTTGGCCAGGCGGTGCGCGCCACCTGCCAGATCGTGGCGGGGCAAAAAGGGCGGGGCGGTGTGCCGGTGTTCCACCTCACACACGGCAGCTTCGACACCCACCGAGGGCAGCTCGGCACCCATGCCACGCTGTTGAAGCAGCTCGCCGAAGGCCTGCTGGCCTTGCGTGCCGGCTTGGTGGAAGTGGGGGCCTGGGAGCGCACGCTCGTCGTCACCTATTCCGAATTTGGCCGCCGCGCGCGGCAAAACCAGAGCGGCGGCACGGACCACGGCACGGCCGCGCCGCACTTCGCCCTGGGTGGTGCGGTGCGTGGCGGTGTGGTCGGCACCATGCCCGATCTGGAGCGCCTGGATGCCACACAGAACCTGGTGCATACAGCCGACTTTCGCCAGCTCTATGCGACCATCGCCCGCCGTTGGTGGGGTCTCGACCCCGAGCCCGTGGTGCGCGGGCAATTCGACCTGCTTCCCTTTTTGACTGCCTGAGGATTCCCTGATGAAAAACAAGATTGTTTTGCTCACCTTGCTCGCTTCGACCTCGGTATGGGCTGCCGACCCACCGCCGCAAAACGTGATCGGCCTGTCGTCCAGCGCCAGCGTCGAGGTGACGAAAGACCTGCTCAGCGTCACGCTGAGCGCCACGCGAGACGGCACCGATGCAGCCAGCGTGCAGTCGGCCCTGAAACAAGCGCTCGACGCTGCCTTGGCCGAGGCCAAGAGGGCCGCCAAGCCCGGCCAGATCGATGTTCAGACCGGCAACTTCTCGCTTTTCCCGCGCTATTCGCCCAAGGGCGGCATCACCGGCTGGCAAGGCACGGCCGAGCTGGGCATCGAAGGGCGTGACATCCCCGGCATCGCCAAGCTCACCGGTCGCATCACCACCATGACGATTGCGCGCGTGGGCTCCGGCCTGTCGAAAGAACAGCGCGAGAAGGTCGAGAGCGCGGTGGCCGCCGAGGCCATTGCCAGCTACCGCGCCAAGGCCACCGACTACGCGAAGCAATTCGGCTTCAGCGGCTACACCGTTCGCGAGGTCAACGTGAACAGCAACGAGCCGATGAGCTACAGCTCGGCGCCCATGGTTCGCATGAATGCCAAGTCAGCCGACGCCTCGGAGAGCCTGCCGGTGGAGCTGGGCAAGGGCACGGTAACGGTCACCGTGAACGGCACTGTCCAAATGACCAAGTAGAGCGAGCGCAGCAAGCGACCGATCAAGCCACCGCCGTGGAACCGGCTTTGCCGGGCCACTGGCGGGCGCCCCTTGGGGGCAGGAGCGAAGCGACTGGGGGGCTTGTTACTGCGCGACCCAGCCGCCGTCGACGTTCCAGGCCACGCCGCGGATGTTGGCGCCGGCTGGTGAGCACATGAAGACAGCCAGTTCCCCCAACTGCTCGGGCGTCACGAACTCCAGCGAAGGTTGCTTTTCGCTGAGCAGATCAATCTTGGCTTTGTCGACCGTGATGCCCTCGCGCGCCGCACGGTCGTCGATCTGCTTTTGCACCAGCGGCGTGAGCACCCAGCCCGGGCAGATGGCGTTCGACGTGATGCCGGTGGTGGCCGTCTCCAGCGCGATCGACTTGGTGAAGCCGACGATGCCGTGCTTGGCCGCCACATAGGCCGACTTCTGCGCCGAGGCCACCAGGCCGTGCGCCGAGGCGATGTTGATGATGCGGCCCCAGTTTTTCTTGCGCATGGACGGGATGGCCAGGCGCGTGCTGTGGAAGGCCGAGCTCAGGTTGATGGCGATGATGGCGTCCCACTTCGTCACCGGGAAATCTTCGACATTGGCCACGTGCTGGATGCCGGCGTTGTTGACCAGGATGTCGACGCCGCCGAACTCTTTCTCGGCGTAGGCCATCATGGCCTCGATCTCGGCCGGCTTGCTCATGTCGGCCCCGTGGTAGCCGGCC
>JACMKJ010000566.1 GCA_014380155.1 Rhizobacter sp.
CACGCCGATCATCAGCGCCAGGCCGATGGCCATGTCGGAGTAGCCCGAGAAGTCGAAGTAGATCTGCAAGGTGTACGACAGCGCCGCGCCCCAGCTCTCGAACAGGCTCAAGGTTTGTGTTTGTGCGGCGGCGAACGCCGGCCTGGCATAGCCGCCAAACGAGTCGGCCAGCACGGTTTTCTTGAACAGGCCCAGGATGAAGATCACGCCACCATCGGCAAGCCGCTCGGCGCTGAAGCGGAAGATGTCGGGCCGCGCGAACTGCGGCATCATTTCCTTGTGATGCAGGATCGGGCCGGCCACCAGATGCGGGAAGTAGGTGACGAACAGGCCGTAGCGCACGGGGTCGAAGTCGGCGGCCTTGCGTTGGTGCACGTCGACCAGGAACGCGATCTGCGTGAAGGTGAAAAACGAGATGCCCAGCGGCAGCTCGGTGGCCTCGAATCGGTAGGCCGAGCCGGCCAGCCATGCGCCACTGTCGACCAGGAAAGCGGCGTACTTGAAGTACACCAGCAGCGCGATGTTGATGGCGATGGCCGCGACGAGCAGGCTGCGGCCTGACCACTTCGAGAGCGGGCCGGTGTGTTGCCCATTGGCCTTGGTGGCGATCTCCCGCCCGGCCACGAAGTTGAAGGCGATCGATGCCAGCATCAGCGGCAACCACTGCGGGTTCCACCAACCGTAGAAGAACAGCGAGGCCAGCGTCAGCCAGGCCAGCGCCCACTGCGTGTTCCACCTGGCCAGCAGGAAGAAGCCGAGCAGTGTCAGCGGCAAAAAGCCGAAGATGAACTCTGGTGAGTTAAACAGCATGCGCGTCGGACGCGCGGGCCCGTGTGCAAGAGGCTTGGACCGTGCCTGTCAGCGTCTGGTCGTGGTTCTGATGCTGCCGGCCGCGCCGAGGTCGTACGAGAACACGCGGGCGCTTTGCTCCTGGTAGCTACCGGCCACGGAGCGTGTGGCAAAGCCCACGCCGAACGAGCTGGGCCCGCCTGTGGCATTGGCGAACACGTAGTCGTTGCCGAACTCGGCGGGGCCGGGCAGCGCGCCCAGCACGCGAACGGTGTCGGTCAGGCTGTCGTAGCTCACCAGGTTGGCGCCGCTGAAGGCGCGCGCACCAAAACCCTGGGCGTAGATGAAGCGGGTGCGGCTCTCGCTGGCGTTGAAGTTCTCGGTGCTGGCTTCGGCCACGCCCATCGGGAAGCCGCCTGCGGCCGTGTGCAGTGGCACGCCATTCTCGTCGACGATGTCGATGGTGTGAGTCACGTTAGGGCTGCCCACGCCGGTGACAAGCCACCGCTGGTGTCGGCCGTTGGCACCGGTCTGCACCGAGGGTTTGGTGGTGATGGGGTAGGTGGTGTCGAAGCGCAGGCCACCGGTCTTGTTGAGGCCGACGAGTTGGTTGCCTGCTGGCAAGAAGACGGTGAGGTAGAGCACCTCGTTGCCCATGCTGGCCACGCTGATGAGGCCGGTGCCGGTGGCGATCTGGGTCGCGCTGGGGTTTATTCGCGTGATTCTCAGCACCCGCAGGGGCGAGTTGAAGGTGTTGGCCGGGTTGCCGTCGTAGACGTAGAACGCGTTGGCATCGAAGCCGATGAGCTGCCAGCCCGTGCCGGCCGTGAGCGATGCGCCGAGCCCAACTTCGGTGACGGTGTTGCCGCTACCAAAGTTCAACACACTGAGCTGGGTGCCGTCTTCGACCAGGGCCGATTCGAAGGTACTCGCGACCACGCGCGTGACGGCAGGCGTGCCGGCGGCGCGGGTGGTGATGGTGTTGCTGCCCGGCGCGGCATACCAGAGATCGACCTGGCGCGGGTAGACCCAGCCGCGCGGCGCCATGGTCACCGGGTCGCGTGCCACGTCGAGCGGGTGGTCGCCGGTGAGCACGCTGTAGCCCAGCGTGGCGCTGTTGGACAGGCGCACCTCGGCGCGGCCGTCGTCGCTCGTGCCGCACAAGCCATCGGCGCCGCCGGTCGACACGATGAAGCGCGAGTTGTCGGGCGCAGCGTGGTCATTGGCCGCCAGCACGAAGCGGCAGGCCGAGTTGGTGTTGGAGCGTTTCACCTGTGAGGCGGGCGACGACCCGTTGGCCTGCATCGGCACGCTGCGCACGTCACCGCCAAAGATGTAGACCAGCGCGTGCGGCTGGATGTCGCTCGCGTTGCGCTGCGTAGCGTTCACCGTGCCGCGCAGCACCAGGCGTGTGTCGCTGATGGCTTCACTGGCGACCTCGACCACGTATTCGTTGTCGGGCAGGCTGGGGTGCACGAGCGAGAGGCCGTGTTTTAACGCACTGGTCGACCCGGAAGCTTTCAGGGTCCAGCCGTAGGCGCCCGACGTGGGGTTGGCCAGTGGCGCCTGGGTGGGCGCGTCGCCGTCGTCGCCACCGCCGCAGGCTGACAAGGCAGTGAGCAAGGCAAGAAGGGCCGGCAGGGTGATGGCGTGGTGTTGTTTCATGGGCATGACTCGGGCTTCAGGGAGAGGGGGCCGACGGGTGGCCGGCTGCTGGCTGCTGTTGCGCGAGGTGGCGCAACACGCGCGGCACGTAGGCGGCGGTTTCGGCGAAGGGCGGGATGCGGTTGTGGTGACGAAGCACGCTGGCTGCGCCGGCGTTGTAGGCGGCGAGTGCCAGCGAAATGTTCTGGTTGAACTGGTCGAGCAGGCTGCGCAGGTGGCGTGCGCCGGCGTGAATGTTCTGCCCCGGGTCGAACGGGTCGGTCACGCCGTATCCGCGCGCAGTGGCGGGCATCAGCTGCATCAGGCCCTGCGCACCGCGCGGTGACACGGCGCGCACGGCGTAGCCCGATTCGGCGGCGATCACGGCGTGCAGCAGTTCGGGTGCGAGGCGGTGTGCCTGGGCGGCGGTGCGCACGATCTCGGCGAGGCGGGCATCGCGGGGTGCTGGAGCGTGCCGCTGTGCGGGGTGCTGCCCTGGGCGTTGATCTGTCGCCGCCTTGTCGGTCTCCAGCACCAGGCTGGCGTTGCGGCCTTGGGCGTCGTCGGTCAGGTGAAGGGCGCCGCTGTCGTCTTCAATCAGGTAGATGCCAGCCCGCGGGGAAGCCAGGCTGCCCGTGTGCAACGCCAGAGCGAAGCAACACGGCAGCAGAAGGCGCGTGGCGCTGAATGTGAAGGAGCCGGCAAATGTCGGAAGCATGTCAACCTAGATCGACCTCGAAGGGCCGGGCGAAGGTAGCAGCGGCATGTGACAGCCGTATCACACGGCCCTGGCTACACCGGACAGGTCGCGCGATTCGAAACCCGGCGCCTTTGCGGCTTTCTGCACATTCGGTGGTGACTGCCTCGGGGCGCGAGTGCGGGCCTGTCACACGGCATCGCGAGCATGGCTTCCAGACTCACAACAAGGAAGACCTCGTGGATGCCGTCATCCTCACTCAATACCGTCGCGTGCTCGACGAGCTCGCCTGCCGCATGTCGCACCCAGGCAGCTGGGCCGGCATTCCGCGGCTTCTCGATCAGCTCTACCGCTTGCGTTGCGAGCATGAGCTCCGCACCGAGTCGGCCTCGGTGGGTTGAACGATCTCGTCTTCAGCAGCCCGGCGGATCGACCTTGGCCAACTTCTCGAGCGCGCGCTTGGCGCGCGAGCGCACATCGGCGATGCGCGCCGCGAGCCAGCCGAGCGCGAACCAAGCAGCCGGGTCTGTGGCGACGAGCGCCTGGTAGCTCGCCCTGGCGACGAACAAGTCGTTGAGCGCGCCCATGCGGTCTTGAACTCTGGCCAGCGGCTTCAGGTAGCGCTCGATGCCTCGCCGGCGCAACACCGGCGCAAAGAACTCGACCGCGTAGCGTTGGCGCTTGATGCGTTTGCGCAAGGCATGCAGCCCGGTGTCGTCAAGTTCGTCGAAGGCATTCCAGTCGGCCACGATGCGGCGGTGCCAGCGGCGCAGGCGCCGTTCGGCCTTGCGATCGAATGCGGGCGCGACGTCGTCGGCCTGTTGTGGCGTTGCCGTTTCGGGCTTCGACGTGGGCCCCTCGGGAGTGGGCGGCGGCTGTTCGGCCAAGGCCGTTCGCCAGGCGACCCAGGCCAGCAGCAGGCCCTGTGTTTCGCCTGCCCGCAGGGCCTCTGCCGGGTCGGGGCTGGTGGCGACGCTTGCGGGCACCGCCAACGACGGCGCGCCGATCTCGGCCAGCAGGGCCGCCACGCCGCTGTCGAGCACGTCACGGTCGCGCGAGTGGCCAAGTGTGGCAAACAGGGCGCGCAGCCCATCGACCAGGCGAGCCGGCGGCGAAGGCGACAAGCCCGCGAAGCTGCGCAGCGCACTGCGCAGCCGTCGAATGCCCACCCGAAGCTGGTGCACGTGCTCGCCGCGCAATGCGGGGTCACCTTCGATCAGGCCGATCCCGTTGTGGGTGATCTGAGCCAGGCATTCATCGAGCACGGTTCCGAAGGCCTGGGTCGCGGTGGCCTCTTCGGGGTAGTCCGGCCGGCTCGACTTGCGCAGCGGTGGGTAGGCCGACCCCTCTGCAAGCCGGTCGCCTCGCGCGGCCTTGCTGCGCGGGTCGTAGATCAGTCCGAAGCGTTTGCGCCAGCGCTCGGCCAGCGCCAGCATCGCGGTGGCCGACCCCGAGACCAGCTCGAACTCGATCTCGCGGATGCGCTGGCTGGCCCCGTGCGATAACAGCCGCCCTTCGTCGAAGGCGATCTCGACCACGGCGCCGCGTGTGCGCAGCTTGCGGCTGGTGCGCCGCACTTCGGTCTGGAAGCGCACACCGAGCTCGGTGCCTTCGTCATGCGCCTCGCGCAAGAGTGCGACGAGTTTGTCGCCGGTGGGGGAACCAGCGTGCAACGAGGCGTCGGGGCTTGAATCGGGGCGCGTGACCTCGTGTTCGAAGCGTTCCAGCGCGTTGGCGCCGCCTGCCTTCAAGGCCTGCACCCAGCGCCGCCCCTCTCGGCGCAGGCGCCAGGCGATCCCCGACATGGCGAGCCGCCGGTCGCTGGTGTCGAGGTACATCGCGGCCAGCGAGAGGCGCTGCGGCGCGGCCGAACCGCGCGCCATCTCGGCCAGCAGGGCCGCTCGCGACGCTGCGGGCACGAGAAACTTCAATTCGATCTCGGTCTGACTTTTCACTGTGGGCACCGGGAAGTCAAGGGATGCCGGCGCATCTGCTGTGGGCCAGGGCAAGGCACAACGATACCCAGTGTTGGCGGCAGAGGTTGGTGTTGCGTCAATAACCCGCGTGACGCCAGCCACTGGCTACCCGCGGGCCCCCGGCCCCCAGTCGCGCGGCAGCCACACAAGCGGCCACGGCAACACCAGTATCACCACGCTGGGCCGTGCTGTGCACGACGATGCCGATCCAGGTGCTGCGGTAGTACTTGGAAGGCCAGGCGAACCAGAGCGAATCCAGCACGGCAGCAGGAATGACCCATGGCATGTGCAGGTGGTAGAGCGCAAAAAGCACGCCGTTGACCGACCAGTCGGTTTTCCCGAAGGCTCGGTTCATTCGCGGAAGCAGCAGGCCACGGAAGAGCAGTTCTTCGCCCAGCACCGTGTTAAATCGCACCCGAAGACCAGGCCCGCATGTCGACGCGGCAGCTATGCCGCCGCCAGCGGGTCAGGTTTGGGCCTGGCCATCGCCGCCTCGGCGGCACGACAACTCGCGGCCCGGGTCGATGTCTCTGCGGGCTTGGGCGGGCAGGGCGTCGGTTTTGTGGGCAGCTGGGCAAAGCAACGCTTGCCCGCGCCTCCTTCTCAATAAGATCGTCAGCAGATGTTGACGACTGTGAGCGTCGTCAACTAATATTGACGGCATGGCATTCCCGAAAACTCTTCCAGACCCGAAAGACACCGCCAATGCGCTGACGGCTGTCGTCGCCCTGCGTCGCCTTGCAGATGATCTGGAGCAACGATCCGTGGCACTGGCACTCCAGGAAGGCTGGTCCTGGTCGCAGATCGCAGAGGTTCTCGGCGTGTCCAAACAAGCCGCGCATCGCCGGCTTTCGTTCTTGCAACCCAACGGCAGCCGCCAAGGCTAGAAACGCATGTTTGCTTCAGTCAAAGCCCGATTCCAGGACACCAAGACCATTGCTCTTCTCTGCACGCAAGCAGAGCA
Source organism: Rhizobacter sp. (assembly GCA_014380155.1). Classification (GTDB taxonomy): domain Bacteria; phylum Pseudomonadota; class Gammaproteobacteria; order Burkholderiales; family Burkholderiaceae_C; genus Rhizobacter. The sequence continues at coordinate 6,071 of JACMKJ010000566.1, forward strand.
GAGCGCTCGCGCAGAAGGCAGAGTCAAGCCCGGCTCGGAACACTTCGTTCTAGCAGCACTCCAACTGCCAGACGACACCGCCCGCCATGCTTTCAGAAGCCTCGGTATCGACGCCAACGCCTTCAACAAAGCCATTGCGACCCAGTTCGCGGACGCACTCGCTGCTGTCGGTGTTGTGGTCGAACCCTCTGCCGCGGCCGGCAACACGTCATCGACCCACGTTGCGCCGGCGTCGACTCCGTACGAGGCAGAACCTTCGGGCCAGGCCCTCATGCAGCGAATCGCCGCGAGCCGCAACTCGCGACCCACGAGATGCCTCATGAGCGCAGATGTGTTGCTTGCAAGCGCTCAGCAGGAGCACTCGATCGCGAGCCGGGCGTTCGCAAGCCTGGGAGTCTCGAAGCAACAGTTGGCTGACGCAGCCAACCAAGCCATTGCCGGGTGCAGGCTGTAGCGTCGTAGTTGCTGCGACGTGGGCGCGCAGAAATCATCCCGACAACGCGGCAGACCGGGGCCCGATCTCGATGCGCCTGGCCATGGCCGCGACCATGCTGCGCAGCGGCGCGGGTTCGACGAACTGGCTGCGCGCATGAATGAGCCATCCCAGAGCCCTCGGAGACAAGGACACGCGGGCCTGCAGCGGGCGCAGTTCGGCTTCGAAACGCGCTGACGAATCGCGCCAGTAGCTCGCCAGGCGGTAAGTGCGAACGTCGCGCCTGCCGGCTTCGCACGCTGCGACGTACCAGGCGCCGGCCTTCAGGATCAGGCCCATCGGTTCCAGTTCGCCCGCGTCGCCAACGACGGCATGGCGCAGATCTGCCGCGAGTTCCCGGATCAGTTCCCGGTGTTCGTTGCCTCTCTGCCGAAGAACAACGTGCCGGCCGCGCTCGAAGAAATGGAGCGCGCGATCACGCAGCTCGGCGCACGCGGCGCGCAGGTGATCACCAGCGTGAACGGGCGCCCGCTCGATGACCCGGAGTTCTTCCCCATCTTCGAGGCGATGAGCAAGCGCTACGACCTGCCAGTGTGGATGCACCCCTTCCGCCCCGGCACGCGAGCCGACTACCCCGGCGAGGAACGCTGGAAGTACGAAGTCTGGCAGGTGCTGGGCTGGCCCTTCGAGACCTCGGTGGCTATGTCACGCATGGTGTTCTCGGGCCTGCTCGAGAAGCTGCCAAAGCTGCGCATCATCACGCACCACTGCGGCGGCATGCTGCCCTACTTCAGCGGCCGCGCCGAGTCGCTGTGGGCACAGCTTGGCAGCCGCAGCCCGGACGACAGCGAGATCAACGTGCTCAAGTCGCTCTCCAAGCCGCCCATCGAGTACTTCAAGATGTTCTACGGCGACACCGTGCTCGGCGGTTCGGCCTCGGCGCTGCGCTGCGGGCTCGACTTCTTCGGCGTCGACCACGTGGTGTTCGCCTCCGATTGCCCCTCCGACCCGGAGCACGGGCCGATGTTCATCCGCGAAGGCATCCGCTCGATCGACTCGCTGGGCCTGTCAGACGACGACCGCGAGAAGCTCTACCTTGGCAACGCGCTCAAGCTGATGCGCATGTCGCGCATCGGCAAAGGCTGAGCAAACAACTGTGCAACCGATGATCTCCCCGACGTCGGAGGCGCGTGCATCGAGTTGCAACCCGATCGCGATCCGCGTGGGCGAGGGCAGCGCCACCTTCTGAGCACAGAAGCGGCTACTCGGGCACGACTTCGTCGCTGCCCATCCGTGACAGATGGCGCAGTTCAGTTTCGCCAGATGACGGCCGGGCGAAGGGTCTGACCGTCATCCGTCAGCAACAGGACCCGATCGTCGAACACGAACGGCGCCACCATCGAAGGCTCCACCAGGCCGTCGAGCACGACCCGGCGGGTACGTGTCATGCCGGCGGCCAACGCGCCCGGGCCTGCGTTGAACTCCGCGTACTCGAGGTGGTTATAGACACGAGGATCGTTGGCGTGCGGCGCACTCCATACCTTGGCTGCGGCATGAAAGCGTCCTTCTCGAAACGTCGTTGCGTAGGGCCAGGCCGGCGAGAACTCGGCGTCGATGGGAAGCTCTTGAGACGCGTACACCGAGTCGTCGGTCGGGACGCCGACGAATCGGCCCGAGTCGTCGACGCGAACGCCGTGCAGCACGCTGACGGATGCACGCTCGGAACGCCAGGTGAGCCATGTGCCTGTCGTGTCATCCAGCGGCGCGACGCAGCAGGGGGCCAACACGCTGTTGGAGCTTTGCCGGGAACGCCACGCGACGCTCCCATCCGCACGCAGTTTCGCTTGCACCATCGCCTGGGAAGGCGCGTACTCGCTCCAACTCAGGATGAGCCCGTTGGATGCTGAGGGCCGTGCCAGCACCGTCGAGCCGAGGCCGATGCCACCCGCCAGTTCGATCTCTCCCCCCGCAGGGGCGCCATCGACGTCGAATTCGCGTGCAAGGAGAGCGTCCCGGTAGTTGCCGCTGGTGTCGAGTGCCGAGCGTTGCCAGCTCAGCCAGAGCCTGGTTCCGCCAGGCGCGATGGCCAGCGAGGTGATCCGCAGGAATGCGCCAGGAGCGTTCAGGGCCTGCAGGTCGATGCGCCCCACCGGCCCGGTCCCTTGCAGACTGCCCTGGTCATTGAGCCTGAAGACCCGGATGTCGTTCTGATTCGAACTCTCGACATAGCGCAGGCCGGAGGCTGTCGAGTACAGCCCCCCCGATCCACTGATGCCCGCCTGGGCAATCGACTGCCCGCTGACGATTCGACCGTTGCGGTCGATCTTGAGGACATGAAAGCCGGTGATCGCCACGATGCCGTCGGGAACGGCGGCGGCCGCATACACGCGCCCAGTCGGCCCGGCGTTGCTGTCCGCCCATTGCGACTCTCTCACGATCGCACCCCACCCGCGGGTCACGCCGTCGAAGCCGGTCAGCAGGGATTCGACCTCGTAGGCGCCGGGTGCAGAGTCAGAATGCAACACGTTCCGAACGATGCCGATGCCTGGCGCGTACCAGCTGGAGTCACGCTGGCTGAAGAGCCGAACGGCTCCGCCGCCTGAAGGCCTCACGCGAACGAGCAGAACGGTGTCGACACGCAAGGCCGTCAAGGGAGTCGTCGCTTCTGGCAAGGACACGGGTTCATTGCTGACCACGACCCGATAGCCGGCCATGTCCAGCTCGTCGGCCCGGCCATCGCCGTCGACATCCACCCGGGAGTTCAAGCCGCGGCGATCAAAAAGAACGTACTGGTCGTTCGCCCTGACCGGTGAGCGCAACTCGTAGCCCTCGACCCGGATGCGATCCGTCGTCAGGGCCGTTGTCAATTCTTGAGAGATAAGCACGCTGCCCGACGAGTCGACCCTGACGGAGATCGGCGTGTTCGGATCGTCCGAATTGAGTTCGGTCACTCCACCGCCAGCCGATGCAGTGGCTCGTGTGGAAATCGGGGCCGAGGAGCCCCCGGCGTAGTCGCGCTTGTGGTACGACCACTGAGCACCTGCCAGCACCGGGCGTATCGCGCGAGCGTCGGCGTAGAGAACCTCGCCCAAAGGCTGCGCAGATGGAATGAGTTCCGAGCCCGCGGACCCAGGTGGTGAGTCCCCACCCCCACCCCCACCGCCACAAGCAGTCACAACGATCGCCAGCACAGCGGTCGCTACAGCGTGCGTCTTCATGGTCATCCCCGAGAAAATCGTTCTAGAGCGGGGTTATAGCAGGGGCGAAGCGAAGAGCGCGAGTCTCCGACCAGGGCCGAACATCGGTCTGCGACGTAGGAGCCCACCTACCCCTCGACACCATCTCGTCCGATGGGTCAGAACCTGTTGCGGTAGCACGATGAGTTCCCCTTCATGAAAGGAGTCTCAAATGCCCACGCCCAACAAGACACTCATCGACCTCGAAAACAAGTTCTGGCAATCGATGGTCGACCAGGACACCGACGCTGCGTTGCAGATGCTCAGCGAGCCAGCCCTCATGGTCAGCCCACATGGCGCGATCAAGTTCGACCACGCGGGTTACCGCAAGATGGCAGAACAAGGGTCGATGGTAGTCACCGCCTTCAAGCTGAGTGACATGGAAGTTGTGTTCCCCAACGAGGCGACGGCCATCTTGAGCTACCGCGTGAAGCAGGAGGTCGCCTCCAAGGGCGACGGCAAGAGCTCGGAGCAGGAGATGAACGACACGTCGACATGGGTCCAGAAGGGCACGCGTTGGCAATGTGTCATGCACACCGAAACCCCTGCCGCAGCCGGACACTGAGTAACTCTGCACTTGGTCCCAGGTCGCTAGAAGGTCACAAAGCGTGGTGCAACAACACCCCGCCCAGGCCGAACAAGGCCAAGTAGGTGCCCAGCGCGCCGATGAAGCGCAGCCGGTGCCGCTGATCGAGCGTGGTGGCGATCAGCATGGCCGCCGCGTGGACGACGCGGCTCAGTGTGGCCAGCACCGCCAGGGCAGCGAGCCAGGTCCCGGGAGCGGCTGCATTCAAATACAGCAGCAATACCACCAGCAGCGGGATGTATTCGGCCGCGTTGCCGTGCGCCCGCACGGCCTGGGTCAGCTGGGTTTCAGTCGCCCGCGATGAGCCTCGGCCCTGGCGCCGCACTCTGGAGACATTGACACTCAATGCCGCATAGAGAATCACCAGGAAGCCGGTGCAAAGCAGAACGATGTTCATGCGCCATTCTGCGCGACGGGCTCCTTGGTATCTTCCGGTGTCGGAAACACCAGCCAAGCCCATGACAACGCTCACGCTCCACTACCACCCGCTCTCGTCGTACTGCCACAAGGTGCTGATTGCGCTCGATGAGTTGGCGATCACCGTCGACAAACGCCTGCTGAACCTGGGCGACCCCGCCGAGCGCGCGGCCTTTCTGGCGCTGTGGCCCACGGGCAAGATGCCGCTGCTGGTAGACGAAGGGCGGCCGATCGCCGAGACGAGCATCATCATCGAGCACCTGCAGCGCCACCACGCCAGCCCCGGCCGCACCCTCATCCCGCATGACCCCGATGCGGCACTGCAAGTGCGCCTGTGGGACCGCTTGTTCGACCAGTACGTCATGACGCCGATGCAGGCCCTCACCGCCGATCTGCTGCGCCCCGAGGCCGACCGCGACCCGATCAACGTGGCCCGCGCCCGCGAAGGCCTGATGTCGGCCTATGCGTGGATCGACCGCCACCTGGAAGGCCGCACCTGGGTGGCCGCCGATGCGTTCACCATGGCCGATTGCGCCGCGGCCCCTGCCTTGTTCTACGCCGTGACCTATGTGTCGCTGGCGCCGCAACACGCTCGCCTGGCCGCCTACTTCGATCGTTTGATGGACCACCCTTCGGTGGAGAGAACGCTCGACGAGGCGCGGCCGTTTTTCAAGTACTACCCCGGCCGCGCCGGCTTGTCGCTGCGCTTCTTCGACCCGAAGGCCCAGTAACGCCCAGCACCGCCGAGGCAGGGGTTCATCAAGACTGGTTCAAGGCCGCCGCGGCCCGAAACAGTGCGGTGAGCGCTTTCTTGTCGAGCTTGTCGCCTTCATGGAAGTCGATGGCGCGCCTGACCTTGCCTTCCAGGCTGGAGTTGAAGAGGCCAGACGGGTCGGCCAGCGAGGCGCCCTTGGGGAAGGTCATCTTCACGACCTTCTTGTAGGTCTCGCCGGTGCAGACGATCCCGTGGTGCGACCACACCGGAACCGCCCACTTCCACTCTTCGACCACACCGGGAACCGCCGCCCGGATCAGCTCGCGCAGCTGAGAGAGCCTCTCGCCGCGCCAGTCGCCGAGGCCTGCGATCTTCTCGTCGATCAGTGCAGAGGCAGAGTCTGTGCTCATGGGTGCTTGTTTCGTCATGTGGCTTCCTCAGCGGCGTGATTCGATCATTTTCCAGCCGTTGCCCGAAGGGTCGCGAAAACCCGCGTCGACGTTGCCATACCGGTCGGTCGGCTCCTGTGTGAACTCGACGCCGCGCGCGAGCATCTGCTCGTAGGCCGCGCGGCAGTTGTCCACACTCAACACCAGCGGCGGCATCGCACCCTTGGCCACGATCGCGCGCAGCGCCTGCGCCGTGGCGGCGTCGAGCACCGGTGGGCCGGGGGTGAACAGGCCGAGCTGGAACGAGGGCTGGTCCGGGTGTTGCACCGTGAGCCAGCGGTAGTCACCGTTGCGCACGTCCGTGTGGACACGAAAGCCGAGTTTCTCGACATAGAAATTGAGCGCTTCGTCTTGATCGCGCACATACAAACCAACCACTTGAACACCTTGACTCATGACAGCTCCTTTTTGCCAGAGCCGTTTATACCGGCGGCCTCGCGGCGCCGCTTCTCCGAAACTGCGGTCGTGAGATCAGGCCGGTGGGCGGCGCTGACGATGCAGGCAGGAACGCGGCCCAGCTCGTGCGAGCTGCCCTGCGCGAGCGAGCGCACCGTGCCCGGGTTGTCGCCAGTGATGTCGCGGAAGGTGCGCCCGAAGGTGCCGAGGCTTTCCCAGCCGGTCTGGAAAGCGATCTCGGTGATGGGCAGGTCGGTGTCGCGCAGCAGCGCCTTGGCCCGCTCGATGCGGCGCGTGAGCAGGTAGCGGTGCGGTGGGGTGCCGAAGGCCTGCTTGAACGAGCGCGCGAAGTGGGCCTCGGAAACACCGCTCACGCTGGCCAGCCGCTGCACCGGCCAGGCTTCGTGCGAGGCGGCGTCCATGCGGTCTTTGGCACGCAGCAGGCGGCGCAGCAAGTCAGGGTCTTGGCTCTCGCTGGCTGGGGGCAGCTTGGGGGATGGCGCAGCGGGGCGGGCTTTGGAAGTGGGCATCGATGCTCCCGTAGGAGCCCGATTTTCAGCCAACTTCCCGGCCCGCCCCCAACGTCCCTCCTCAGGAATCGAACGCGATGCGCGAGCCCGAGCCGGGCGGCGCGCAGGTGTACGTCACCTCCTGGCCCGGCACGGTGGCGAGTGAACGCACGGCCACTTCGCTGCGCTGGCTGCCGTCAGACGCAACGAAGGCATTGGCCGCCGGGTTGTAGACCAGGCCGCGCGAGACACCGCCTTCGACCACACGGACCACCAGGCTGCACTCGGTTGTCGCGCCGCCCAGCTCCTTCGAGGTGAACGGCGTTTGTGCTCGTTGCAGCAGCAGGTTGATGCGGCCCGACACGGCGGCGGCATTGGTGGCCGTCAGCGTGACCTGCTGGCCCACGACCGGCGCGAGGTCGCTGTCGAAGGCCATCATGAAGTCGACCACATCGCGCCGTGTGCCGTCGGGGTTGACGAGCGGGAAGCCCACCGTGAGCTGCGGGTCGAACACCTTGGCCGTGAAGAAGCGGAACAACGTGTCGACCGCGCCGTCGTGCACGAAGCCGAAGCCGCGCACCTGGTTGCCCACGAAGCCGGTGTCGGCGGCGCGGAAGAAGTCGACCTTGGGCGAGCCGAACATGCCGACCTTCTGGTACATGTTGCGCAGCTGCGGGATCTTCACGATCTGCGTGATGCCCTCGAAGCTCGATCGCCCGCCGGTGCCGAAGAAACCCGCCGCCGGGTCGAGGCGGTGGCAGCCTTCGCAGGTGAAGGCCGTCTGCCCCGGAATCAGGCCTCCGAGTGGGCCGACGTCGATGCCGTCGGAGGGGCGCGAGCCGGTGTAGAAATTGTGGCCGCGCTGTTGTGATGCCGTGAGCGAGTTGTCGAGCTTGCGGATCGGGTTGGGCGGCAGCATCACCGGCATCTGGAAGTTGGCAAACGTCTGCATCTCGGCTTCGGTCAAGGGTGCGGTGCCGCCGAGCAGGCCTTCGAAAGCCACGGCGAAGTTCTTGAACGACAGGTTGCTGTCGGTGCCGCTGTTGCCGAAGATGCCGGTCGCGCGGTCGCCGCGCCAGTGCATGGCGCCGGAGTTGCGCATGCCGCGCAGCGTCTGCGTGGTCATCGGTCCCTTCATCGGGTGGAACTCGTTGGCGTTGTCGCTGCCGTTGACGGGCGATGTCACGCCGAACAAGAGCTTGCCGAGGGCCACCTCCAGGGCTGACGACAGGTTCTTGGTGATCGGGTTGTTGGTGACGCGGTCGTCGGGGTTGCCGAGGTCCCAGGCCAGGTCGTCCATGTCGCCGAAGGTGTGGCAGCTGGCGCACGAGGCCTCGCCGTTGGCCGAGAAGCGGCGTGCGTCATACAAGAAGGGGCGACCGGCGGTGACCGACGCGGGCTCGGGGTTCTTCATCGCCACCGACACGAGCGTGGCGCGTGAGGCCAGGTCAACCACCTTCACCGCGTTGTCGAAACGTGTGGTGACGTAGAGGCGGCCGCGGGCTTCGTCGAGCACCAGGCCGCTCGGGCCACCGCCGCCCACTTCGATGTAGCGGCTGCTGGCGGTGCGCGGGTTGAAGCTGTCGCTTTCCAGCTCGGCGGTGTCGAACACGCCGATGCGGCTGGAGCTGAAGGCCGCCACATAGAGCGTGCGGCCGTCGCCAGTGATGGCCATCTCCAGCGGCATGGCCAGCGAGTGCTGCTTCATCGTCCAGTCGAAGCCCGGGTTGCTGGGCAGCTTGCTGTAGTCGATGTGCTTGTTGAGGTGGCGCGGCGAGACGGTCGAGCCCGAGATCACCGTGATGCGCGTTTGCGCCAGCTTGCCCTGCACCGTGTGGCCGGCGTAGGTGCCGGGGCCTTCGAAGCGGGCTTCGTTGATGGCCTCGGTGTTCGACACATACACCTTGCCGCTGACCGGGTTGGTGACCATGTTGAACAGCACCGTGCCCACGCCAGAGTGCGTCGCTGTCTGCGAGAGCGTGTTGGCGTTGACGGCAAACACATCCTGGTCGGGCAGGCGGAACTGCACCGCGTTGTTCCAGTTGCGGCGCAGTTCGTCTTCCCACTTGCCGGTGGCCTTGTTGAACTTGACGATGAGGCCCACCTCGGGCGCCTTCTTGCCTTCGAAGTTGGTCTTGGGGCCGGGGTTGCCGCCGGGCATGATCTTGCCGTTCTGCCCGATGCAGGGCAGCCACGAGACGAAGCCCTGGCACACCAGCGGCTGCAGCACGGTGGTGGTCTGGTTGCCCGACTTGAACGCCGCCACGTAGACGGTGCTGCGGTCCGGGCTCACGGCCAGCGCGCGCGGCGTGTCGCTGAAGAAGCTCATGATCCGCTGCGGAAGTCCGCCGAATGCAGTGCCCAGGTTGTTGGTGTTGAACACCCACACGTCGGCGCGGCCGACGCTGGGCGTGGTGAGCTGCGGGTCACCGGCACCGGGCACGCCGGAGAGTGACGGGTCGGTGCGGTGTTGGCCGCGGTGCGCGGTGGTGATGAAGGCGCGCTCGGGGTTGCCCGCAAAGACGATGTCGCGCGGCTCGTCGCCCACCAGCAGCGTGCGCACCACGCGCGGCGTGCCGCTCAAGTCGACCACGCTCACGCTGTCGGAGAGGTGGTTGACCACCCACACTTCATTGCCGTTGCGGGCAGCCACGGCCACTGGCTCCAGACCGACCGGCACACGCGCCACCAGCTGCGGCGCGGCACCTGCGATGTTGAACACGTCGAGTGTGTTGTTGGGCGTGTTGGCGACGTAAAGCCGGCTGCGGTCGGGCGACATCGCCATCGGCCGCACCGGGCCGCTCTCGAACTGCGCGAAAGAGGGCGCCTGGGCCGCAGCAGGCCCCGACAACAGGGCCGTGACCAGGCCCAACATGGGCAGCAGCAGGCGGGCCAGGGGCCTGCGCCGGTGGGGCATCGGAAGCTCGTGCATGGTGTCTCCTTTTCTCTTTGTGGGTGTGCGGCCGGCGGTCGTTTTGAAAAGACGGTTGCGGCTCGCGAAGGGCATCGTAGGAAGCGCCTTCGCGAGGCGCCCCCTCCGCCGGGAGGGGGCGGTGAAGTACCAACACGGGCCTCCGCTACACTCGCGCGCCTTCCCGGGGGGACCACCCGGCCCGCGCTCGCTGGCCTAGGGTTCACCCTCCCCGAGAAGCCGCCCGCGATGTCCGACACGACGACCGAGCCACCGCTGCTTGCGCCCTCCAGCGTTTCGCGCCCCGCCTTGATGGCGCGGCTCGACGCTGCCTCCAAGCTCCGGCTGGTGGTGGTGGCGGCGCCCGCCGGCTCGGGCAAGACGACGCTGCTCACCCAGTGGTTCCGGCGCAGCCGGCAGCGGCGTGTGGCGGCCTGGTTGACGCTTGATGGGCCGTTGACCGGGCCAGATGCGCTGGCGGCCGGTCTGCTGGCCAGTCTGAGTGCAGCGGACGCCGCGCCACCTGCCGCGCCGGTTCAGGCACTGCAAGGCTTGTTGGCGCAGCGCAGCGGCGACCTGCTGATCGTGGTGGACGACGTGCACTGGGCGCAAGACAGCGCCTGCATGCGCCTGCTCGACGCGCTGCTGGCCGCGTCGGCCCCGGGCGTGCACTGGGTGTTGGCCGGCCGCTGCCTGCCGGTGCTCA
>JACMKJ010000567.1 GCA_014380155.1 Rhizobacter sp.
ACGCTGCAGGCGGGATCGCCGGTGGAGGTCACGCTGGAGGTTGATCGCGGAGGCCATCTGACGGCGCGCGCGCTGGTTCCGCCTCCGAGAAGGCCAAGATCGAACTCTCCAACAGCGTTCAAACCGACATCAACCTGCCGTATGTCACGGCCGATGCCTCGGGCCCGAAGCACCTCAACATCAAGCTCACGCGCGCCAAGCTCGAAGCCCTGGTCGAAGAGCTGATCGAACGCACCATCGCCCCTTGCCGCACCGCCATCAAGGACGCTGGCGTGGCCGTGACCGCCATCGACGACGTGATCCTGGTCGGCGGCATGACCCGCATGCCCAAGGTGCAGGAGAAGGTGAAAGAGTTCTTCGGCAAGGAGCCGCGCAAGGACGTCAACCCTGACGAAGCCGTCGCCGTGGGCGCTGCGATCCAGGGCCAGGTGCTGGCGGGGGATCGCAAAGACGTCCTTCTGCTTGACGTGACGCCATTGAGCCTGGGTATCGAGACCATGGGCGGCGTGATGACCAAGATGATCAAGAAGAACACCACCATCCCGACCAAGTTTGCGCAGGTATTCTCGACTGCCGAAGACAGCCAGCCGGCCGTCACGATCAAGGTCTACCAGGGCGAGCGCGAGATGGCGGCGGGCAACAAGAGCCTGGGCGAGTTCAACCTCGAAGGCATTCCGCCGGCACCGCGCGGCACGCCGCAGATTGAGGTGAGCTTCGACATCGACGCCAACGGCATCTTGCACGTGGGCGCCAAGGACAAGGGCACCGGCAAAGAGAACAAGATCACCATCAAGGCCAACTCGGGCCTGACCGAGGCCGAGATCGAGCAGATGGTGAAAGACGCCGAGCTCAACGCCGCCGAAGACCACAAGAAGCTCGAGCTGGTGCAAGCGCGCAACCAGGCAGACGCACTGGTGCACAGCGTGAAGAAATCCCTGGGCGAGCATGGCGACAAGCTCGACACTGCCGAGAAGGAAAAGATCGAAACCGCGCTGAAAGACACCGAAGAGGCGCTCAAGAGCGAAGACAAAACCGCCATCGAGGCCGCGACCGAGCTGCTGATGACGGCCAGCCAAAAGCTGGGCGAAAAGGTCTACGCCGATGCACAGGCCGCCCAGGCGGCAGCCGGTGCGGGCGCAGGCGCCGAGCCCGACGCCCCGCAGGCCTCCTCGGCCAAGGCTTCGTCTGACGACAACGTGGTCGACGCCGAGTTCAAGGAAGTCAAAGACAAGAAGTAAGCGCATCGGCGGGCACCGGCCCACTTCGACCCTCCCCCGTGGGCTGATCGGCACACGGGGGATTTCGCGTTAAAAGAAGCAGCAAAAGCACATGGCAAAGCGTGACTATTACGACGTGCTCGGCGTGGCCAAAAACGCCACCGAGGACGACATCAAGAAGGCCTACCGCAAGCTGGCCATGAAGCACCACCCTGACCGCAACCAGGGTGAAGGCGCCAAAAAATCCGAGGAGCAGTTCAAGGAGGTCAAAGAGGCCTACGAGATGCTCTCCGACACCCAAAAGCGCGCCGCGTACGACCAGTACGGCCACGCCGGGGTTGACCCCAACGCCGGCGGCTTCCGGCCTGGCGGCCCGGGTGCCGAGGGCTTCGGTGGTTTTGCCGAGGCGTTTGGCGACATCTTCGGCGACATTTTCAGTGGCCAGGGCGGGGGCGCCGGGCCACGCCGCGGTGGTGGTGGTGGTGGCGGCCAGCAGGTCTTCCGTGGCAGCGACCTGAGCTATGCGATGGAGATCTCGCTTGAAGAAGCCGCCCACGGCAAAGAAACGCAAATCCGCATCCCGAGCTATGAAGAGTGCGTGACCTGCCATGGCAGCGGCGCCAAACCAGGCACCAACTCCAAGACCTGCCCCAGCTGCAGCGGCAGCGGCACGGTGACCATGCGACAGGGCTTCTTCAGCATCCAGCAGACCTGCCCGCACTGCCATGGCAGCGGCCGCATCATTCCCGAGCCCTGCACCACTTGCGCTGGCCAGGGCAAGGTCAAGAAGAACAAGACGCTGGAGGTGAAGATCCCCGCCGGCATCAACGAAGGCATGCGCATCCGCTCGGCCGGCAACGGCGAGCCCGGTACCAACGGGGGCCCGGCCGGTGACCTGTACATCGAGATCCGCATCAAGCAGCACGAGATCTTCGAGCGCGACGGCGATGACCTGCACTGCACCGTGCCGGTGGGTCTGACCACCGCCGCCCTGGGCAGCACGATCGAGGTGCCCACGCTGGGCGGCAAGGCCGAGATCGATCTGCCCGAAGGCACCCAGCACGGCAAGACCTTCCGCCTGCGCGGCAAGGGCATCAAGGGTGTGCGCTCCAGCTACCCGGGTGACCTGTACTGCCACATCAGCGTGGAAACGCCCGTCAAGCTGACCGAGCACCAGAAGAAGCTGATGCGCGAGCTCGATGAGTCGTTGGCGAAGTCACCCGACAAACACTCGCCCAACGCCAAGAGCTGGACCAACCGCGTCAAAGATCTCTTCAAATAGGCGCCAGTAGGCGAGCGGCGGGCTGGGTGACTCAAGTGAACCCAGCCTTCCGCCGATAACTCCGCCATAGCCGGCACAGCCCGCAGCAAGCTTCTATACGCTGCGGCCGTGAGGCCGGCCTTGGAGTTACCGTGCAATTGCTGGATCGCGACATCGCCGAGTGCCGGGCCCTGGTGGTCGATGGCAACCCGACATCGCGCAGCATTCTGGCCTCTCAACTGCGCGAGTTCGGCGTGGGCACCGTGACGCAGTGCGGGCGCATCCACGACGCTCGCAAACAGCTCGAGGCGCGGCCTTTCGACGTGGTGCTGTGCGAGCACCGCTTCGACGGCGAAGACAGCAGCTACACCGCGCAAAACCTGCTCGACGACCTGCGGCGCAACAACCTGCTGCCGTTCTCCACCGTCTTCATCGTGGTCACCGGCGAAGCCTCGTACACCATGGTGGCCGATGCCGCCGAATCGGCCTTCGACAGCTACCTGCTCAAGCCCCACACCGCCACCGCGCTGGGGGAGCGCCTTACCCAGGCGCGCAAGCGCAAGAAGGTGCTGGGCGAGATCTTCAGCGCCATCGAAAGCCAGGACTACGACCAGGCCACGCGCCTGTGCCTGCAGCGCTTTGCGACCCGCGGGGCTTATTGGCTCTACGCGGCGCGCATCGGCTCGGAACTGCTGCTGCGCCAGGGCCGCCACGACGAGTCGCGCAAGCTCTGCGAAGCCGTGCTCGAAACCGGCGCCCTGCCCTGGGCGCGGCTGGGCATCGCCCGCGCGCAGATCGAGAGCAACCAGCCGGTGATGGCGCTGCGAACGCTAGAGAGCCTGATCGGCGACCACCCGACCCACGTCGATGCCTACGACGTGATGGGCCGGGTGCAGGTCGAACAAGGCAGCCTGGGCGAGGCACTCGACACCTACCGCCGCGCCAGTTCTCTCACGCCGGGTTCGATCACCCGGCTGCAAAAGCACGGCATGCTGGCTTTCTACATGGGCGACCGCGACGAGTCGGCCAAGATGCTCGAGCGCGCCGCGGCCATCGGCATCAGCTCGAAGATGTTCGACTTTCAATCGCTGGTGCTGCTGGGCTTTGCGCGCTTTCACCAGAAAGACAGCAAGGGCCTGCAGCGCTGCCTGGAAAACCTGCAACACGCGGCCGAGAAGGTGCCTCAAAGCCGCCGTCTGCAGCGTTTTGTGTCGGTGGTAAAGGTGTTCAACCTGATGCTGCAAAAGCAGGTGGCCGCCGTGGTCGCCGAAGTGCGCGAGCTGTTTGCCGACCTCAAGGAACCCGGTCTCGACATCGAAGCCGCCTGCAATCTGCTGGCCTTGCTGTCGCAGCTGACGGCCGCCGAGCTGCGGCTCGATGGCTCCGACGCCTGGGTCGATGGCTTGGGCCTGCGTTTTGCCAGCACCAAGGGCGTGACCGAGCTGCTGGCCGGCGCAGCCGCCCCATACCCGCCCTTCGCCCAGCAAGTGCGTGACGCCCACACCCGCATCACCGAGATGGCCGAGGAAGCCGTGACCCACACGCTACAAGGCAAGCACCGCAACGCAGTGGAGTCGCTGCTGGCTCACGCTGAACGCACACTGAACGCCAAGCTGATCGACATGGCGCGCATGTCGCTGCAACGCCACGGCGACAAGATCGCAGACGCGCAGACCTTGTCGGCTCAGGCCGATTCGCTGCGCGAGCGTTTCGCCATTGGCGTCGGCGGTGCCGCGCTGGGGCAGAGCAACGGTCGCCAGCCCGGTGCGCTGAACCTGCGCGATGCACCCGCCGCGAGCGGCGCGGCACCACCCGCAGGCGGTACAAGCCCTGAGGCAAGCACCGCCTGAAACTCCCGGCGCGCGGCGACAATCGCGGCCATGCACATCACACTGATCGAAGACGACATCGATCTGGGCCAAGCGGTAGCCGACCACCTTGAAGCCCAGGGCCACGCGGTGGAATGGCTCAAGACCGCCGCGCACGCGCGCGACGCGCTCGAGCGCGTGGGCGAGCAGCGAGACAGCGACATGGCCTTGCTCGACCTCGGCCTGCCCGACGGTGACGGCATGGACCTGCTGGCCCAGGTGCGCCGCCAGACCACACCTTTCCCGGTGCTGGTGCTGAGCGCGCGCGACCAGATCCGCGACCGCATCCACGGCCTCGCTTCGGGCGCCGACGACTACCTCGTCAAACCCTTCGACCTCGAAGAGCTGAGCGCACGTGTCGACGCGGTGGCACGCCGCTACGCACTGGCGCCCACACCGCTTCTGTTGCTGGTGGGTGGCGGACAGGTGGACCTGCAGGCCCAGCTGGCGCAGCGAGACGGTGTGGTGCTCTCGCTCACCGCGATGGAGTGGGGCTTGTTGCGCTGCCTCGCCGTGCACCCCGGGCAGACCTGGAGCAAGGAGGCGCTGACGCGGCGCCTGTATTCACAAGGTGAAAGCGCCGACAGCAACACGCTCGAAGTGCTGATCAGCCGCCTGCGCAAGAAGCTCGGCCCCGATGCCATCAGCACCACGCGCCAGCTCGGCTACCGCCTGGAGCGCCAACCGGGATGACCACCCGCCGCTGGAGCCTGGCGCGCGTTTTGCGCTGGCGCCTGCTGATTGCGGTGGCCTTGTTGTGGTCGGTTGCGGCCATCGTCGCCACCGTCGCCGTGCGTTACGAGCTGACCGTGGTGCACGACAGCGCCCTGGTATCACTGGCCGAACAGATTCCGCTCGAAACCGACGCCTGGGGCCAGCGGCCCCTCATCGCGTCGCTGCCGGCCGTGCCACCAGACGAAGTGATGCACGTGCTGGTGCGCAACCAGCAAGGTGCGGTGCTCCGCCAGTCCGGGCCGACACGCGATGTGCCCTGGCCGCTCGACGCCGAGCCCGGCGTGCAAACCGTCAACGGCTGGCGCGTGGCCACCCGCCGCACGGTCGACAAGCGTGTGGTGGTGCAAGTGGGCGAGCCGCTCAACATGCGCCGCGAGGCTGTGGCCGAAAGCACTGCCGCCCTGGTGCTGCCACTCATCGCCCTGCTGCCGCTGGCCGCTTTGTTGATCGACATGCTGTTGCGCCGCTCGTTCAAGGGTGTGCAACAAGCCAGCGAACAACTGCGTGCGCGGCCCGAAGCCGACATCTCGCCCCTGCAGGTGAACGACCTGCCCACCGAGTTCGAGCCGATGGTGGCGTCGATCGCCGCCTTGATCGGGCGCCTGCAAGGCGTGGTGCGCGCCGAGCGGGCCTTTGCCGCCAGCAGCGCACACGAGCTGCGCACCCCGCTGGCCGCGGCCCGCGC
>JACMKJ010000568.1 GCA_014380155.1 Rhizobacter sp.
CGTCCGATGAAGGACGGCGTGATCGCCGACTTCACCGTCACCGAGCAGATGCTCAAGCAGTTCATCAAGATGGTCCATCCGCGGTCCGTCCTGCGGCCGAGCCCGAGGATCATCATCTGCGTGCCCTGCGGCTCCACCCAGGTGGAGCGCCGCGCCATCCGCGAGTCGGCGCTCGGCGCCGGCGCTTCGCAGGTCTACCTGATCGAGGAGCCCATGGCCGCGGCCATCGGCGCCGGCCTGCCGGTGAGCGAGGCCAGCGGCTCGATGGTGGTCGACATCGGCGGCGGCACCACCGAGGTCGGCGTGATCTCGTTGGGCGGCATGGTCTACAAGGGCTCGGTTCGCGTGGGTGGCGACAAGTTCGACGAAGCCATCATCAACTACATCCGCCGCAACTACGGCATGCTGATCGGCGAGCCCACGGCCGAATCCATCAAGAAGCAGATCGGTTCGGCCTTCCCCGGCTCCGAAGTCAAGGAAATGGAAGTCAAGGGCCGCAACCTCTCTGAGGGCGTACCGCGCAGCTTCACCATCAGCAGCAACGAGATCCTGGAAGCGCTGACCGACCCGCTCAACCAGATTGTCTCCAGCGTGAAAAACGCGCTCGAACAAACCCCACCCGAGCTGGGTGCCGACATCGCCGAGCGCGGCATGATGCTGACCGGCGGTGGCGCGCTGCTTCGCGACCTCGATCGCCTGCTGGCCGAAGAAACCGGCTTGCCGGTGCTGGTGGCCGAAGACCCGCTGACCTGCGTGGTGCGCGGTTGCGGCATGGCGCTCGAGCGGATGGAGCGGCTCGGCTCCATCTTTACTTCAGAGTGAAGCGTGAACCCTGTCACTTGGCCGGCACGTGTCACTCACGTGACCGGCTTTTTCAATTGAGCTAAGCGTCGCCCATGCCTCTTGGCACCCTCGACAGGACACCACCGCCCTTCTTTCGACAGGGCCCATCGGCGTTCACGCGGATGGTGTTCTTCTCGGCCTTGGCGCTGTTTCTGATGGTCGCCGACACCCGCTTCAAGGTGACGCAGCCGCTGCGCGCGGTGGTGGCCACCGTGCTCAACCCGGTGGAGCGGGTGCTGCGCACGCCGGTCGATGCCTGGGAGCTGGCTTCCGATTACCTGATGGGCCTCCAAGACGCCCGCTCGGCCGAGAGCAAGGCGCGCCTGGAATTGGCAAAACAGGCCGAGCGGGCTTCGCGCGTCGAGCAGCTGCTGCAGGAGAACACCCGCCTGCGCGCACTGCTCGAGCTGCGCGGCGCGCTGAAGGTGCGCTCGCTCACCGCCGAGGTGCTGTACGACGCGCCCGACCCCTACTCGCGCAAGGTCATCATCGACCGCGGCAACCGCGATGGCCTGGTGGTGGCCTCGCCGGTCATCAATGAAGTGGGTGTGCTGGGCCAGGTGACTCGCGTCTACCCCTACAGCGCTGAAGTGACTCTGCTCACCGACAAGGAAGCCGCCATCCCGGTGCTCAATGCACGCACGCAGGCCCGCAGCGCAGCTTTTGGCAACTCGGCGGGTGCCGGCTTGGAGCTGCGTTTCATGGCGGGCAATGCCGACGTGCAAGTCGGCGACGTGCTGTCCACATCGGGCGTTGATGGCATCTACCCCGCCGGGGTGCCGGTGGCCAAGGTGGTGAGCGTGGACCGCCGCGTCGACACCGGCTTTGCCCGCATTGCGCTCGCGCCGCTGGCCGAGCCCGACAGCGTGCGCCATGTGCTGGTGCTGGAGCCCACGGGCATCCAGATGCCGCCGCGGCCCGAGCCCGAGCCTGAAACGCTGGTGACCAAACCTGCCAAGAAGGGACTCCGCAAATGATGCCGCGCGGCTCCGACCAGCTCTTGCTGCCGGTGAACCCGCTGTTCATGTGGCTCACCCTGCTGCTGGCGTTTGCCTTCAACCTGGTGCCGCTGGGCCGCACCGCCTACCTGCCCGACCTGCTGGCCCTGGTGCTGGTGTTCTGGAATGTGCACCAGCCGCGGCGTGTGGGCCTCGGCGCGGCCTTCGTGTTCGGCCTGATGATGGACGTGCACGACAGCGCCGTGCTCGGCCAGCACGCGCTGGCCTACACGCTGCTCAGCTTCTTTGCCATCACGATCCACCGCCGCTTGTTGTGGTTCGGCGTGTTGTCGCAGGCGCTGCAGATCCTGCCGCTGTTTGTGGCCGCGCATGCCGTCGCGATGCTGGTGCGCATGGCGGTGGGTGGCATGTTGCCAGGCTGGCAGCTGATGCTCGCGCCATTGTTCGAGAGCTTGCTGTGGCCTGTGGTGTCGCTCTTGCTGCTGGCCCCGCAGCGCCGCCCGCCCGACCCGGATCAGAATCGACCCTTATGACGGAGATTCGCAACGTCGAGCAGGAGCTGGGGCGCTTTCGCACCCGGTTGCTGGCGGCTGCGGCCTTCGTGCTGATCGCCTTC
>JACMKJ010000569.1 GCA_014380155.1 Rhizobacter sp.
CATCAGCGTCATCGGCGACCTGGCCGCAGCACAAAGCCACGGCCCCGGCGCACCCACGGCCGTGCCCGGCGTGAGCCCGGCCGCCAAGCAGATGGGCCGGCTGGCGGCCGCCAACCTGCTGCGCCGCTTGAAGGGCGAGGCGCCTGTCGCCTTTCGCTACCGCGACTACGGCAACCTGGCCACCATCGGCCGACGCGCGGCGGTGGTCGACCTGTCGGTGCCGGTGTTCGGCGCACTGCGCTTCTCGGGCTTTTTCGCGTGGCTGTTCTGGCTGTTCGCGCACATCTACTTCCTGATCGGCTTTCGCAACCGGCTGGTGGTAATGATCGACTGGGCCTGGTCCTACTTCAGCTTCGAGCGGCATGCGCGTGTGGTGGCCGAACCGGCGTGGGCCGAAGCGCAACCCACCCAACCCCCGCTGCTCGACAACCCCGACACGCAGCCGTTGGCTTAAGGCTCCTAGAATGAAACGACCCTGACCCACTGCAGCCCGGCCAGCCCCACACGGGCCCGCCGCGCGGCACCACCGGACCGCCACCCATGGACACCCGCACCTCCCCCACCCGCCTGCGCCTCGAACGCGTGCGCGACGCACTCAAGCAGCAGCAACTCGCCGCCGTGCTGGTGCCCTCCAGCGACCCGCATCTGTCTGAATACCTGCCCGAGCGCTGGCAGGGGCGGCAGTGGCTCTCGGGCTTCACCGGATCGATGGCCACGCTGGTGATCACGGAAGACGAAGCCGCGCTATTTGCCGACAGCCGCTACTGGGTGCAGGCCGAGGCCGAGATCGCAGGCACGGGCATCACCCTGGTGAAGATCCCCACCGGCGCCGCCACCCACCACCTCGACTGGCTGGCCACGCACGTCCTCGCCGGCCAGACCGTCGGTGTCGACGGCAGCGTGCTCGGCCTGGCTTCGGCGCAAGCGCTGCAGGCCACGCTCGCCAAAGCCGGCGTGAAGCTGCGCACCAACTTCGACGTGCTCGACGCCGTCTGGCCCGAGCGCCCCGGCCTGCCCTCGGCTCCTGTCTACGAACACCTGGCGCCGCACGCCCCGCTGTCGCGCGCCGCCAAGCTGGCCCAGGTGCGCGAGGCCATGGCTCGATCGGGTGCCACGCAGCACTTTGTGTCGACCGTCGACGACATCGCGTGGCTGTTCAACCTGCGCGGCTCCGACGTCAGCTACAACCCGGTGTTCCTGGCCCATGCGCTGATCACGCTGCACGGTGCCACCTTGTTCGTGGCCGATGGCAAGGTGCCGGCTGAGGTGAAGGCGGCCCTGGCAAGCGATGGCGTGCAACTGGCGCCCTATGCCCAGGCCGCCACCGCACTGAAAGCGCTGACGCCGCAAGACGTGCTGCTGATCGACCCGCGCCGCGTGACGCTCGGCCTGCGCGAAAACGTGCTCGCCAGCGTGCGTGTGGTCGAAGCCATCAACCCCAGCACCTTGTTCAAGAGCCGCAAGAGCGCCGCCGAAGCCGCTAACGTGCGTGAGGCCATGGCGCAAGACGGCGCGGCCATGTGCGAGTTCTACGCATGGTTCGAGCAGGCGCTGGGCAAGGAGCGCATCACCGAGCTGACGGTCGATGAACGACTGAGCGCCGCCCGTGCCAAGCGCTCCGGCTTCGTCGGGCTGAGTTTCAACACCATCGCCGGCTACAACCCCAACGGCGCGATGCCGCACTACCGCGCCACACCCGAATCCCACGCCGTGATCGAAGGCAACGGTCTGCTGTTGATCGACAGCGGCGGCCAGTACCTGGGCGGCACCACCGACATCACCCGCGTCTGGCCCATCGGCCAGATCACACCCGCGCATCAGCGCGACTACACCCTGGTGCTCAAGGGCACGATCGCGCTCAGCCGCACGCGCTTCCCGCGCGGCACGCTCTCGCCCATGGTCGACGCCATCGCCCGCGCACCGCTGTGGGAACAAGGCCTCGACTACGGCCACGGCACCGGCCACGGCGTGGGCTACTTCCTCAACGTGCACGAAGGCCCGCAGAGCATCTCGCGATCGGCGCCCGAGCCGCACATGGCGATGGAGCCTGGCATGGTCACCAGCATCGAGCCGGGCCTGTACCGCGCCGGGCAATGGGGCATCCGCATCGAGAACCTGGTGCTCAACGTGCCGGCCGACACACCGGAGGGCGGTGCCTTCGGCGAATTCCTGGAGTTCGAGACGCTCACGCTGTGCCCCATCGACACCCGCTGCATCGACCGCAGCCTGCTGCGCGCCGACGAGGTCGATTGGCTCAACCGTTATCACGTGACGGTGCGTGAGCGCCTGGCGCCGCTGGTGAGCGGCGATGCCCTGGCCTGGCTGAACGAGCGCACCCAGGCCATCTGACCATCGGCCGCCAACGCGGCCCATGCCGCGTTTTCCGCAGGCCGTCGCAATCCGGTGGGCAAGGCAGGTGCGCCTGCCTAGAGTTCACTCCAACGCAACACACAAGCACTTGGAGCCCACCATGATCGAACGTTTCATCGCCCCCGCCCTCACCTTCACCGTGCTGATCGCTGGACACTTGGCCATCGCGATGGCGATGTTCGGTTCACCCGCCGCGCAGCCGCAAGAGCAGATCGTCGCAGCCCCGGTGATCCAGCTCGAAACGGTGGTCATCACCGCCAAGCGCAAGGCCTGATTTCTCCGATTTCTTTCTGGACGGTGGAGGGCAAGCCGGCGACCCCGGCAACCTCGAAGCCGCTTCCGGATCTCCTGTTGGCGACATGGCGAAGGCCCTGTCGCTTTTTTTATGCGCGTTGCATTCAACCCGCTTGCGGCCCATGCCGCTGTTCCCGCAGTTCGTCGCAATCCGCTGGGCTGGGGCCGGGGCGCTGCCTAAAGTCCAACCCAACAACACGCCACATCGATCTCCACGGAGCCCACCATGTTCGACCGCATCTTCGCGCCCCTCCTCACCTTCGTCATGCTGATCGGGGGCTCGGGCGCGATTCTGTCAGCGCTGTTCTTCGAACCGCGCCCCGAGGCCATCGTGACCCAGAGCGTGCAGCCCCAGGTCATCGAGCTCGAGAAGGTGATCATCACCGGCAAGCGCAGCACCATGAAGGCCGTCGAATCCAAGGTCGCCACCACCGAGAAGACACCTTCCGCCAGCCAGGCCGCCGAAGGCCGGGGCGTGCTGCTGCACCAGCCGCGCGACTGAGCCAACGAGCGCGCTTTCGGCGCGCCGGGCGCGGCTTACAAATGTAGTGGCTGAACTACGTCAACTACCTCGAAAGCACACCGAGACGGCCCCTACACTGCGCGCCGTTCTCTCCAACGCCGCCGGCTCTCCGGCGCCACAGTGCCCTGATGTTTCGCCTGTCGTACCCGCTTGCCAGCCTGCTCTGCACCCTCAGCCTGGCCGCATGCGGCGGCAGCAGCAGCGCAACCCCGCCCTCACCCACCCCCGTCACCGTGGACACCTCCGTCGTCACCCCGCAAGACCCCGGCAGCAACCTGCCCGCGCAGTGGCAACGCCGCGCCACCTTCATGCAGATCTTCGTGCGCAGCTACCGCGACTCGAACGGCGATGGCATCGGTGACCTGCAAGGTGTGACCCAGAGCCTCGACTACCTGCAAAGCCTGGGCGTCGGCGGCATCTGGCTGATGCCCATTGCACCGAGCGAAGACCACGACCACGGCTACGCGGTCACCGACTACCGCGGCGTCGAAGCGGCCTACGGCAGCCTGGCCGATCTCGACGAGTTGCTCGCGCAGGCCCATGCGCGCGGCATCGGCGTGATCCTCGATTACGTGATGAACCACAGCGCCGCCTCGCACCCGCTGTTCGTCAACAGCAGTTCATCCGCCAACGCCGAATACCGCGACTGGTATGTGTGGTCGCCCAGCAAACCGGGCGGCTGGTCGATCTACGGCAACGACCCCTGGCACCAAGGCAACGGCGGCCACTACTTCGCCGGTTTCTGGAGCCGCATGCCCGACTTCAACCTGCGCCACGCGCCGGTGCTCGATTTCCACCGCGACAACCTGCGCTTCTGGCTCAACCGTGGTGTCG
Organism: Rhizobacter sp.; assembly: GCA_014380155.1. GTDB lineage: Bacteria > Pseudomonadota > Gammaproteobacteria > Burkholderiales > Burkholderiaceae_C > Rhizobacter. Next base: position 4,022 of record JACMKJ010000569.1, read on the forward strand.
ACGGCTTTCGCTTCGACGCGGTCGGCAACCTGATCGAGAACGGCCCCAGCGCCTGGGAAGTGCAGACCGAAAACTACCCGCTGATGGCCGGCATGGCCGCGCTGATCGGCAGCTACCAGCACCGCTACACCGTGTGCGAAGCACCGGCCGACCCGCAGGGCTTCACCACCGCCTGCGGCAGCGCCTTTGCGTTCGACGTCAACCGCCAGATCGTGGGCGCCGCCATGGGCGCGCCGAGCTCGATCCGTGCGGTGTCCGACTACTTCAAGACCGCACCCGTCGGCCTGGCCACCATGCTGTCGAACCACGACGGCTTTGCCGGTGCGCGCGCCTACGACCAACTGCATGGCGACGCCGCCGGGCTGCGCCTCGCCGCCGCCAGCCTGCTCACCCTGCCCGGCATTCCCTTCATCTATTACGGCGAAGAGTTCGGCATGGGCGCGGGCCGAGGCCTGAGCGGCGACCCGGCCCTGCGCTCGCCGATGAGCTGGACGGCCGACACCCAGCGTGCCGGCTTCACCAGCGGCACGCCCTACCGCGCGCTGGCCGCCAACGTGGCCACGCACAACGCCGCTGCCGCGCAGGCTGACACCAACTCGTTGTGGCACACCTACCGTGCGCTGATCCAGCTGCGCCGCAGCACCGACGCGCTGGCCATCGGCAGCTATGAGCAGGCCACGGTGCAAGGCAATGCGCTCAGCTTCGTTCGCCGCAGCGGCAACAGCCGCGTGGTGGTGGTGCTGAACTACGGCATCGCGGCGGCCACGGTGACGGTCAAC
>JACMKJ010000570.1 GCA_014380155.1 Rhizobacter sp.
CCGCACCCGCCCCGCAGCCGGCCAAGGGCGCCACGGCGAGCGCGGCCCACAGTGCTCCCAGGCGCGCAAGCCCGGCACGTCGCTGGAGGTTCGGGTTGCCCAGGCAGGCGTTGGTGGGGTCGCTCATGGTGGTGATGCCTTCAGGTCGGTCGGACGGGTTCATGCAGGCCGCAGTAGATCAGCCAACGCTGATGTGGCCGAAACCGATTGCAACGGCCGATACGGTCGTCATGGGCCCGCGCGCGATCACCCGCTTGGTGACGGATCTCACGAACAAAGTTCGCCGAGCTCAACAAATCACCCACCCGGCCGATACCTCTGAGGGGTCATCTCGTTCCCGGGCGCCGTGCCCGAAGGGTGACCCGTTTGCCTGGCGACCTGTGTTCCGATGCACCCGCAGGCCGTTCTGGAGACCGTGGTGAAGCAAGCAAGCGACAAGACGCAACGCGGCGCCGTGCGATGGCGTGTGGGTGCCGTGGCGTGGGCCCTTGGCGTGATGGCAGGCACTTCCTTCGCGCAAGACCTGGCCTCGGTGCCGCTGGATCAGCTGCTCGATCTCGAAGTCTCGGCCGCCTCGAAATTCGCGCTTCGCCTGAGCGAATCGGCCTCGTCGGCCACCGTGATCGGGGCCGACGAAATACGCGCGCTGGGTTACCGCACCCTGGCCGAAGCCCTGCAATCGGTGCGCGGCCTGGTGGTTTCGTCGGATCGCACGTACTCCTACCTCGGGGTGCGTGGCTACGCTGCGGCGGGTGACTACAACACGCGCATTTTGTTGCTCATTGATGGAAACCGTGTGAACGACACGGTGTTCGAGCAAGCCTTCCTGGGCACCGAGTTCCCGCTCGACATCGACCTGGTCGAGCGCATCGAATTCATCCCCGGGCAGGGCTCGGCTGTGCACGGCGGGAATGCGCTGTTCGGTGTCGTCAACGTGGTGACACGCAGTGCCGCGGCGCGCTCGGGGGGCGATGTCTCGGTGATCGCGGGCAGCAGCACGTGGCGCCAGCTCCGCGTCTCGGCCACCCAGCCCATTGGCGAGCACGGCGTGCTGCTGGCATCAGTCAACAAACGCCGGGCCGGCGGGAGCGACGTGAGCTATGCGTCGATCGACTCCAACCCCGATGGCGGTGTCAGCCGGGGCACTGACCACGAACGCGGCGAGCAGCTCTACCTGAAGTACCAGCAGGCCGACGTCACGGCGACGCTGGTGCACGCCGACCGCACGAGAGGCGCCACCGCGGTGCCCGGCGCGTTGTTTGGCGACACGCGCAATGCCTACCGCGATGCGATCACGCTGGCCGATGTGGCCTTGGCGCAGCGCATCGACGCCGCCAGCCTGTGGAAGCTCAGGGTCTACGGCGGTCGCTACGCCTTCAAGGGCGACTACATGGTGGACTACCCGCCGCTCACCCTCAATCGCGACTGGGCCGAGTCGCGCTGGTGGGGCCTGGAGACGAATCTCTACACCCAGCACTTTGCCGGCCACAAGCTGGTAGTGGGCCTGGATCTGCAGAAGTCGCCCCGCAGCGATCAGGGCAACATCGACGTGGACCCGGCCGCGCCACCCTACCTTGAAGATCGCCGCAGCAGCTCGCGGCAGTCGGTGTTTGCGGAGGACCAGTGGGCGGTGACTTCGCGCGTGTCCATCACGGCCGGCCTGCGGTACGACCGCATCTCCGAAGGCGCCACGTCGTCCGAATTCAGCCCGCGCGTGGCGCTGATCTCGCGCCCGCACGACGACGTGGTGCTCAAGTTGATCCACGGCCGGGCCTTCCGTGCGCCCAACGCCTACGAACGCTACTACGCCATCGAAGGAACGGTGCCCTACAAGGGCAACGCCAACCTGGAGAACGAGCGCGTGCGCGGCACCGAGGCCGTGCTGGAGTACCGGCCGTCGCCCTCCAGCCGCTGGCTGGTGTCGGCCTACGGCAACCGCGCCGAAAAGCTGCTGATGCAAACCGTCGACCCGGCCGACAACGCGCTCGTCTTCAACAACCTCGCCTCGATGCGCACCCGCGGCCTGGAGCTGGAGTTCGAGCGCCTGTGGCCGGCGGGCGCACGCTTGCGTGGCAATTACAGCGTGCAAAGCGCGCGCAACCAATCCGAGGAGAGTGCGGCGAACCACTCCGTGCTGCGCCTCGGCAAGCTGGCACTCGTGCTGCCCGTGGCGGGCGGCTGGACAGCTGGCACACAAACCGTGCTGGTCAGCCGGCGCGGCGAGGTGGCGGGTTATGGCGTGACTCACCTCACCCTGTCGCGGGCCTGGGCTGGTGATCGCAGTCATTTCTCATTCAGCCTGTACGACGTTTTCGACCGTCGGCACGACGACCCCGGCAGCGACTCCGTGCTGCAACCCGTCACCCCGCAGGACGGGTCGAGCTGGCGCGTCGAGTTGAAGCTGGCGTTCTAGGCATGTCTGTGATCGCACGCCGCTGGACACGACTGCTGGCCTTGCTGGCTGCGCTGGGCGCGGCGCCGGCGTGGGCGGTGGACCCGCAGGAGCTGAAGGCGGCCATCGTTTTCAACCTGCTCCTGTTCGTGGAGTGGCCCGCCGATGCGGTGGCTGGCAGCACCGTCAGCCTGGTCTTGTGCGTGAGCCCGTCGAATGCCTTGAATGCACCGCTCAAGGCGCTGCAGGGCAGGCCGGTTCGCAGCCAGTTGCTCGACGTGCGGGAGCTGCCGGCCGGCGCCTCGCGTGCGGTCTGCCACGCGGTCTACCTGGATGCAGCCGACACCGCGCGCCAGGCCGGTGCCAAGCTGGAACTGGCGGCGATGGCGCTGGTGATCAGCGATGACGTCGAATCCCCATCGCCACAGTCCGCCATTGTTTTGAGGCATGTGGGCGGGCGCATGGGCTTCGACGTGAACCTGGAAGCCGCACGCCAGGCGCGGCTGCAGTTCAGCTCCAAGCTCCTGCGGCTCGCACGCCGGGTGAACGACCGATGAAAATCGAGCGCCGCAAGGACCCGTTTCGACTGCCCACCGGCCCGCAACTCGGGCGGCGCCTGACGCGCGCGGTCGTGGTGAGCGTGTGTACCGCCTTGCTCGTGTCTGGCTTGATCTTCGACGTCTTCGTTTATGTCGCGCAGCGCTCGGCATTGGTGGACGACGTGACCGCACAGGCCCGCATCGCGGCCGAAAACAGCTCGGCGGCTGTCTTGTTCGACGATGTCACCGCGGCGGCGCAGACGCTGGCGGTGCTGGAGTCCTCGGCGGCCATCGAGCGTGCCGACCTGCACGACGCGCAAGGCCGCACCGTTGCAAGCTATGTGGCTCGCGGCGTGCCAGCCGGCGAGAGCACCACCTCGACCAGTGTGCCGCGTGAGGGACATGTGTTCGAAGACGGGCGCCTGCATGTGAAGGCCTTGGTGCGCGAAGGCACGCGCGAGGTCGGCAGTGTCCATCTGCGTGTCAGCCTGCGGCCGCTGCACGAACGTGTGGCAACCTATGTGGCCATCACCCTGCTGGCGAGTGTGCTGGCGTTTGCGCTGGCCTTCGCGTTGGTGTTCGGCATACGCCGCGAGCTCGACGCCACCGAGCAGCGGCTCGACTATCTGGCCTACTACGACCCGGTCACCGGCTTGCGCAACCGCCATGCCGCCAACGAGCAGATTCAGCGCCTCATCGAGACCGTGGGTCACACCAGCGATGGCTTTGCACTGCTGTTGCTCGACCTCGATGATTTCAAGGTCGTCAACGACACGCTGGGCCACGGTGTCGGTGACGAACTCTTGCGCGCCCTGGCGTCACGCCTGACGCAGTTCATGCGGCCATCCGACGTGGCATATCGCTTCGGCGGCGACGAGTTCGTGATCCTGGCGCCGCGTGTGTCCGACGCCACCCACATGCAGTTGCTCGGGCAGGCGGCCATGCTGGCTTTCGACGAGCCCTTGAAGGTGGGCGTGCACGAGCTGCGCGTGCGCGGCAGCGTCGGCCTGGCGCAGTTCCCGGCCGATGCCGACAGCGCCGCGAGCCTGATCCGCGCTGCCGACAGCGCCATGTACGAGGCCAAGAGCATGGGCAAGAACACCTATGCGATGTTTCACTCCGACATGCACCGCGGTGCGGACAAGCGCATGCGCATGGAAAGCGACCTGCGTGAAGCCATCTCGCGCAACGAGTTGCACCTGCTGTACCAGCCCATCGTCGACCTGCGCACCGAGCGACTGATCGGCGTGGAGGCCTTGTTGCGCTGGGTGCACCCGCAGCTGGGGGTGGTCTCGCCGGTGGAATTCATTCCCGTGGCCGAGTACAGCGGGCTCATCGTCGACATCGGGCAATGGGTGCTGCACACCGCCTGCCAGCAGATGAAGGCCTGGAGCGACGCCGGTCACGAGGGCTTTTATGTTGCCGTGAACGTCTCGGCCCGCCAGATTCGCCGTGGGCTCAAGGCGCAGATCGACGGCGTGCTCGTGGCCTCGGGCATCGACCCCCACCGGCTGGAGATCGAGATCACCGAACACTCAATGGTGGAAGACATCGACAGCAATGTGGCCCAGCTGGCCGCGCTGCGCGAGCTGGGCATCCAGGTGGCGGTGGACGATTTCGGCACCGGCTTGTCGTCGCTGGCGTACCTCAAGCGCCTGCCCATCGGCAAACTGAAGATCGACCGCGCCTTCGTCAAGGACCTGCCCGAGAGCGCTGACGACGCGGCGATCACCTCGGCCATCATCTCGATGGCGCGCAGCCTCTCGCTCACCGTGGTGGCCGAGGGCGTCGAGACCGTGGCGCAGCGCGACTACCTGAACTCGCTCGGCTGTGAATGTGCGCAGGGCTACCTCTTCAGCCGCCCGGTGACGGCCGATGCCATCTTCGAGCTGCTGAGGCTGCGAGCGCGCACACAGGTCACCAGCGAGGCCGGCCTGGTGAACAGGGCCTGATGCCCTGGGCGGCAACGCTCAGCGTGCCGCTTCCACGATCATCTGCAGGCGTTGCTGGCCGTTGTATTCGTCCACGCGCAACTGGTACGCCAGCGTCACCCTGTTGCCCACCGGCTCGCTGTGGCCGAACCAGATCGCGTCGCGCACCGCGCCGGCGTGGCGCACTGCGAGCTTCAAGTGCTTCTCGCCGACCAGGCGCTGCGAGATCACCTCGACCTCGTCGCTGAAGACCGGCGCCTCGAACGCCTGGCCCCACACCTGGGCATCGAGCGAGCGCACGGTTTCGAGGTTGAAATACTGCGCGGGCAGCGGGCCGTCGCTCATCAGCGTGCGCGACAGGGTGGCGGCGTCCAGCCATTCGCTGGCGACCTGCTGGAAGGCGGTGTCGAAGGTGTCGAAGTCTTCTTCGGCCAGCGTGCAGCCTGCCGCCATGGCGTGGCCGCCGAATTTCTTCAGCACACCGGGGTGGCGTTTGCTCACCAGATCGAGCGCGTCGCGCAAGTGAAACCCGAGGATCGAGCGGCCCGACCCCTTGAGAAATCCGTCTTGCCCGAGCGCAAACACGAAGGTCGGGCGGTGAACGCGGTCTTTCAGGCGCGAGGCCACGATGCCCACCACACCTTCGTGAAACTCGGGGTCGTAAATGGCCAGCGCGGGCGGCGCGTCGCCTTCGGGCATCAAGGTGTCGAGCATGGCCTCGGCCTGCTCGCGCATGCCGCTTTCCACGTCGCGCCGTTCGCGGTTGATGCCGTCGAGCATTTGGGCCAGCTCGCTGGCGCGTGCCGGGTCGTCGGTGAGCAGGCATTCGATGCCCAGCGACATGTCGGACAAACGGCCCGCCGCATTGATGCGTGGCCCAAGCGCAAAGCCGAAGTCGAAACCACTGGCCCGCTTGGCGTCGCGCCCCGCAGCCGTGAACAGCGCGGCCACGCCGGGCTGCATCTTGCCGCTGCGAATGCGCTTGAGGCCTTGTGCCACCAAGCGGCGGTTGTTGGCGTCGAGCTTGACCACGTCGGCCACGGTACCCAGGGCCACCAGGTCGAGCAGCGTGTCCAGGCGTGGCTGGTTCTCTGGCGTGAACACGCCACGCTCACGCAACTCGGTGCGCAGCGCGAGCAGCACGTAGAACATCACGCCGACACCGGCCAGGTTCTTGCTCGCGAAGCCGCAGCCGGGCTGGTTGGGGTTGACGATGACCGTGGCGTCGGGCAGCACGATCAGATCGTCTTCCTTGGCGGGCAGGTGGTGGTCGGTGACCACAACGGCGAGTCCCAGCGCGCGGGCGTGGGCCACGCCGGCGAGGCTTGCGATGCCGTTGTCCACCGTCAGCAGCACGTCGGGCTTTTTCTGCATCGCCAGGTCGACGATGGCGGGCGTGAGACCGTAGCCGTGCACTGCGCGGTCGGGCACCACGTAGTGCAGCGAGTCGGCGCGCGCGCCGAGCAGCTTGAGGCCACGCAGCGCCACGGTGCAGGCGGTCGCGCCGTCGCAGTCGTAGTCGGCCACCACGCACACGCGTTTGTTGGCCGCGATGGCGTCGGCCAGAAAACGCGCTGCCACCTGCGTGCCCAACAACTCGGTGGGCGGCAGCAGGCGGGCCAGGCCGTCGTCGAGCTCATCGGGGCTGCGCACGCCGCGCGCCGCAAACAGGCGGGCGAGCAAGGGGTGCACGCCAGCTTGTTCGAGTGCCCACACGGTGCGGGGCGGTACCTCGCGCAGGGTGATTTTGGGGCTGGTCACAGCGCCTCCAGCACAGGTGCGGCCGGTGGGGGCGACAGGCGTTTGCCCAGGCGCGACCACAGCGGCTGCGACTGCAGCGCGAAGCTCCGGGCGAAGCGCTCGCCGCACAGCGTGAGCGTGACGGGCTCGCCTTGCCGTGCGCGCTTCAGCGCTTGTTGCACGTCGCCTGCGTCGAGTGCGCTCCAGGCGTCTGCCCAGGCGGCCCAGTCAGAACTGAGCGCAGAGGCGCGCAGGCTGTCGTTTTGCAACAGGCCTGCGGGCGCGGGGTCGGGTTGGGCCCGGCCACAGCCACTGAGCCAGAACGAATTGACCGGCAGCGCCCCCTGGCCGACACGCGCGTCATTGAGCGGTTGTTGGTAGAGCAGCATCTGCACTTCGTTTTGCAGCCGGCGGATCAGGCGCGCCTGGGGCGTGGTGGGCATCCACAGGTCGATGTTGCGGCCGATCACGCGGTCGATGGAGGCGCTGGCCAGGCCGTCGAGCGAGTCGTGCGCGGCGTACCAGCGTGTGGGCGCACCCCAAGCCATGACCCAGCCTTCGCTTTCGAACAGCGGGAGCACCGCCTCGAACAAGGTGTGTGACTCTTGTGCGCTCAGGTGCAGGGCCTGAGGGTCGGGCAGGCTCACCTGGTCGGCGCCCACATGCCAGTGCACCGGTGTGAGCAGGCCCCAGGCCTGGGTGCCGATCTTGACGCCGTCTTGTGCGGCCTGTCGCGCCGCCCAGGGCAGGGCGCCGTCGGCGCCCGTCCAGCCGAGCACGTGGGCGAGGGCGCGTTCGTGGGGCGGGGTGAGGCTGTATTCGTCACGACCGAGGGTGTCGGTCGGGGTCAGGCTGGCCAACAACTGGGTCAGGTGCGGGAGTTTCAGCCTGCGCAAGGTGTGCGTACCGCGCTCGGAGAGGGCCGAGGCGAAGGGGATCAGCAGGTGCATGAGGCGGATTATCTGTTGCAGGTCTCGGTCACACCCACGTCACACCCAAGCATGACCATGCAACTCCATGCAAAGCGACGCCGCCTTCTTGAACGCATGGACCACCGCAGCCAGCCCGGTCGACGACGACGCGCCCAGGGAGAACAAGCGCCACTACCGCAGCCTGTGGATCTCTGACCTGCATCTCGGCACCCCTGGCTGCCAGGCCAAGGCCCTGCTCGACTTCCTCAAGCACACCGAGTGCGAAACCCTCTTCCTCGTCGGCGACATCATCGATGGCTGGCAGTTGCGCCGCAGCTGGTATTGGCCGCAAGCTCACAACGACGTGGTGCAGAAGCTGCTGCGCAAGGCGCGCAAGGGCACCCGCGTGATCTTCATTCCGGGCAACCACGACGAGTTCGCTCGCCGCTACGTGGGCCACAACTTCGGTGGCATCGACGTGGCCGAAGAGTGGACACACCAGACCGCCGACGGGCGCAAGCTCTGGATCACCCACGGTGACTATTTCGACGGTGTGATCCAGTGCGCCAAGTGGCTGGCGCATGTGGGCGACTCGCTCTACGAATTCACGCTCAAGCTCAACCGCTACCTCAACTCGCTGCGCGCGCGCATGGGGTTGCCGTACTGGAGCCTCTCCAAATACCTCAAGCTGAAGGTCAAGCGCGCCGTGAACTTCATCGGCGACTTCGAGGCCGCCGTGGCCAAGGAAGCTCGGCGGCGTGGCGCGCAAGGTGTCGTCTGCGGCCACATTCACCACGCCGAGCTGCGCGAGATCGATGGCATCGTCTACGCCAACGATGGCGATTGGGTGGAAAGCCTCACGGCCTTGGCCGAGCATGCCGATGGCCGGCTGGAGATCGTCGACTGGGCCGCCGTGATGCGCGACAGGCGGCCGCTTGCCATCGCGGCGCTGGAGGTGCTCGCATGAAGATCGCACTCGTCACCGACGCTTGGGCGCCGCAGGTCAATGGCGTGGTGACCACGCTGGTCGAGCTGCGGCAAGGCCTGATCGCTATGGGCCACGAGGTGGTGCTGATCGAGCCCTCGGGGTTCAAGCGCTTTCCGTGCCCCGGCTACCGCGAGATCGAGCTCGCCTGGCGCCCCGGGCGCAAGGTGCGCGAGCTGCTCGATGCGGCCCAGGCCGACGCCGTCCACATCGCCACCGAAGGCCCCTTGGGCGCGGCCGCAAGGTCGCACTGCCTGCGGCGCGGTTGGGCGTTCACGACCGCCTTTCACACCCGTTTCCCCGACATCCTGGCGAAGGCGCTGCATGTGCCCGAAAGCTGGGGTTATGCCTGGTTTCGCCGCTTTCACGCCAAGTCGAGCGGGATCATGGTGCCGAGTGCGGGCATGTTCGACATCTTGAAAGGCCACGGTTTTGCACCGCTGAAACAGTGGTCGCATGGTGTGGATCTGAGTTTGTTCAAACCCGAAGAGGGCGCCGACCTGGGTTTGCCACGGCCGGTGTTTCTGTATGTCGGCCGGGTGAGCTACGAAAAGAACCTCGAAGCATTCTTGAAGCTCGACTTGCCCGGCTCCAAAGTGGTCTACGGTGTCGGCCCGCTGGAGCAACGTTTGAAGCGCGACTACCCGCAGGTGCAGTGGCGCGGCGTGGTGCCGCGCACGGAGTTGGTTCATATTTACAGCGCGGCCGACGTGTTCGTGTTCCCGAGCTGCTCGGAAACCTTCGGTCTGGTGATGCTCGAGGCCATGGCCTGCGGCACGCCAGTGGCCGCCTACCCGGTGCCCGGCCCTCTGGACGTGGTGGCGCCCCAGCACAACGCCGACGATGGCGGCGTGTTGCACGAAGATCTGCGCACAGCCGCCTTGCAAGCGCTGGAGATCCCGCGCGGCGCGGCGCGGCATCGCGCCTTGCAGTTCGACTGGGGCGAGGTCTGCCGCCAGTTCGTCGATCACCTGGTGCCGGCTTGTCACACAGAGCTGACGAGCGTCACAAAACAGACGCAAAAGCTTCATAAACTGGTTTCATGACTCAGGCTCCCCGCAACCCGGCACTTCTCAACCGCGAAAGCTCCATTCTCGAGTTCAACCGCCGTGTGCTTGCGCAGGCGCGCCGAGAAGACGTGCCACTGCTGGAGCGGCTGCGCTACATCTGCATCGTCTCGTCCAACATGGACGAGTTTTTCGAGGTGCGGTTTGCCGACTACATCGAAGCCACCCGCCAACCCGGAGCGGGGGTGTCGCTGCGCGACCTTGAGACCGTGGCCGCCGACGCGCACACGCTGATAGACGACCAGTACCGCGCGTTCAACGACGAGGTGATGCCCGCCTTGAAGCGCGAAGGCATCGAGATCCTCAACCACTCCGACCGCAATGACGCGCAGCGGCGCTGGGTCGACCAGTTCTTCCAGCGCCAGGTTCGCCCGCTGCTGGTGCCGGTGGGGCTCGACCCCTCGCACCCGTTTCCGCAGGTGGCCAACAAGTCACTCAACTTCATTGCGCGCCTGAGTGGGCAAGATGC
>JACMKJ010000571.1 GCA_014380155.1 Rhizobacter sp.
ACCTCGTCGGTGGCCAGACGGCGCAGCGTGGAGTAGAGCGTGGTGGTCTTGCCCGAGCCTGTGGGCCCGGTCACGAGGATGATGCCGTGCGCGCGCGACACCAGCGATTCCCAGCGTTGTGCATCGTGGCTGCCGAAGCCGAGCGCGTCGAGCTGCTTGACGGTGGTGTCGGGGTCGAAGATGCGCATCACCATCTTTTCGCCAAACGCCGTGGGCAAGGTCGACAAACGCATTTCGACTTCATCGCCCGCCGGGTTGCGTGTCTTGATGCGGCCGTCGAGCGGGCGGCGCTTTTCGACCACGTCCATGCGGCCGAGCAGCTTGACGCGCGCGATCATCGCGTTCATCACGCCCGGCGGTATCTGGTAGACGGTGTGCATCACGCCATCGATGCGAAAGCGGATCACGGAAAGATCGCGCCGCGGCTCGAGGTGGATGTCACTCGCGCGCTGGTCGAAGGCGTATTGCCACAGCCAGTCGACCACCTGCACGACACCCTGGTCGTTGGCGTCAAGCTGCTTGTTGCTGCGCCCGAGCTCTACCAGTTGCTCGAAGCTTGCAGTGGCCGCCATCTCGCCGGTCTTGATGGCGTTGCGCACCGAACGCTGCAGCGTGTAGAACTCGGTGGTGAAGCGCACCACGTCGAGCGGGTTGCACACCACCAGCTTGAGCGCCTTGCGGGTATGGGCTTCGATCTCGGGCACCCAGCCCAGGTCGAACGGCTCGCTGGTGGCAACCGTCACTTCATTGAGGCCGAATTGCAGCGGCAGCGAGCGGCGGCGCTCGGCGTAGGTGATCGACATGACGTCGGCCACACGGCCCACGTCGACCTTGAGCGGGTCGATGCGCAGGTAGGGCATGCCGCAGTGGCCGGCCAGCCACTCGGTGAGCATCTCGAGGTCGAGCGGCTTGCCGCTCTTGGCATTCATCAGCTCCGCATTGGCCAGCCGCACCAGCGGGTGCTGGATGCTGTTGCCGGCCGCAAAGCGGTGCGAGGTCTGCTCGTACATGGCCGCGCTGATGATGCCGTCTTCCAGCAGCCAGCGCAGCAGGCGTTTCCATTCAAGCCGGCCCGCCGGGTGGGTGGTGGGCTTGTGGGGCTTGGAAGGAGTGGCAGGGGTGGCGGCAGTGGTCATGGTGTCAACTCAGGCAATGCGCGAATCATGCGCAACCACTTGCGCGCCGGCAGGCCGAAGCGAGTTTCAATGTTTTCTGCGCGCGCAGCAAGCAGGTCGCGGTCAGGAAAAGTAAGGTTCTTCGCCGCAATGACGACCGTGTTGCCTTCCTTGGTGGGCTGCATCGACAGCACCGCGTCGGGGCCGAAGGCCGCAGCAATGCGGCTCGCGCTCTTTTCGAAGCTGGCATCGCGGCCGAACAGGTTGACCGTCATCACGCCGCCGTCGGCCAGCAGGCGCTGGCAGGCGTCGTAGAAGTCCTGGTCGTCGAGCACGGGGCTGGCAGCGTCGTGGTCGTAGAGGTCGACGTTGAGCACGTCGGCCGTTTCGGCATGGGCAGTCTCGGCCACGTAGTCGGCGGCGTCCTGGTTCAGCACGGCCAGGCGTTTGTCGTCGGCCGGCAGGTGGAACCACAAACGGCACGCGGTGATGACGGTCGGGTTGAGCTCCACCGCGGTGGTTTTCATGCGCAGGTTGCGGTGACAAAAGCGCGTGATGGCCGCCGAGCCCAGGCCCAGCTGCACGGCGTGGCCCTTGCTGAGCTTGCCGCCCTCGCGGAACAGCAGCCACACCATCATGCGCTGCACGTAATCGAGCTCGATGGTGTGCGGCTTGCGCACACGCATGGCACCCTGCACCCAGGGTGTGCCCAGGTGCAGGTAGCGCACGCCTTCGAATTCAGACAAGGTGGCGGGCGCCATGTCGGCGCTCCTGTCACTTTTTTTCTTCATGCAATCCCAACCGTGTTGAAGGCTTCGCGCCAGGCCGCCAGCTTGCGCTCGAAGCTCCAGGAGGCGTTGGCCGGGCTGGTCGAGGGCAAGCGCAGCACTTGCACACCTAGCGTGCGGGTGAAGCGCATGGCGCGGGCCGATTCTCCCCCGTTGTGGGCGACGGCCTGCAGCAGCGGCGCGAGCCGCTTCAAACCGGCCAGGTCGTTGAACTCGGCGTCTTCGATGGCGCTGTCGAGACTGCCCTCGCGCCGGCAATGGGCATACACGTCCCAGATGCCCAGGCCGCGTTGCAGCGCCACGTGCAAACGCTCGCGGTACGGCAGGGCACGCAGGTCGACACTCCAGATGGATGACAACAACGGCCAGAACTGGTTGCGCGGGTGGGCGTAGTACTCACCTGCCTGCAACGAAGCCACGCCGGGGAAGCTGCCCAGCACGACGAGCCGGGTGCGGCTGTCGATCACCGGGCTCAGGCCCTGCAAGAGCGGGTCGGGCATCGTCGATTCAATCGGCCAAGGCGGCCAGACCCGGCAACGCGGCGCGCGCATTCGCCCCACACACCTGTGCGGTTTTCTCCAATGTCCAGCCGCGCAGTTCGGCCAGCGTCGCGGCAATGCGTGGCAGCTCGGCCGGCTCGTTGCGCGCCACCTCGCCGGCCGCGCGCTGCTCGACGTTGCGATACAGCCAGTGCGGCGGTATGTCGGGTGCGTCGGTTTCGAGCACCAGCGCCTCGGCCGGCAGCTCCTGCGCGAGGCGGCGAATCTGCAGCGCGCGGTCGAAGGTCATCGCACCCCCAAAGCCCAACTTGAAACCCAAGGCGACAAAGGTATCTGCCTGCTGCTGGCTGCCACTGAACGCATGGGCAATGCCGCTGACCGGAATGCGCCGCAAGTGCTTGAGAAGTGCATCGGCCGAGCGGCGCACGTGCAAGATCACCGGCAGGCCCGCCGCCTGCGCGAGCTTGAGTTGTTCGACATAAAAGTGCTCCCCCTTGGCCTGGTCCAGACCCGGCACGAAGTGATCGAGGCCGATCTCGCCCACCGCCACCAGGCGCGGGTCATCGCGGTGTGTGGCCAGAGCGTCACGCAGTGCGGCGAGGTCAGTCTCTGCGGCATCGTTCACACACAAAGGGTGGATGCCCAGCGCATAAGCCACGCCGTGCTCATGGGCTAAGGCGCGCACGGTGTCGAAGTTGTTGCGTGCTACGGCGGGCAGCACCAGTTGACGGACACCCACAGCGCGAGCCCGGGAGACAACGGCGTTGCGGTCGGCGTCGAACTCGGCGGCGTCGAGGTGGCAGTGGGTGTCGATCCAGGTCATGCGCCATCATGCCCTGGCCGTGCACAAAGGCGGCCTCCGTGATACGGTGTGCGTGTCGTCGGCAGGCATTCCCCGGCCGGCGCGAGGTTCCACGTGAACACCCGTGTGGAGGTGGCAGGCATGAGGAAGGCTCCGCTTTACAGCCGTTCGCCGCGACAGGCCGCAGCACCCCCGCCTGCCGTCGATCCGGCGCCACCAACTCTCGCCGCCACTCGGCCGCAGCGCAGCTCACGACGCGAACGCCTGACCTGGCTGGCGGTGAGCTTGTTGTTGATGGCGGTGGCCGCGTTGACGGCGCGCAGCTTCATGCCCGCGCAACAACCCTTGACCCAGCAACACATCGATGCCGCCGTGCGCCGCGCGCTCGAAAAAGACCCTCTGCCCTCCGCCTATGCCAAGGCCTACGCCGCCATTGCGCCGTCGATCGTGCTGGTCGAAGGTGACAGCGAAGTGGAAGACTTCGCCAGCCCGCCGCCAGGCAAGGCCAAGAAGAAGCCCGGCGCAGATGACAGCTCGCCCGCCCGCAGCAAACAAGCCACCGGCACCGGCGTGGTGATCGTCGACAACGGCACCATCCTCACCAACCTGCACGTGGTGGCCGGCTCCAAACGACTCAAGGTCACTTTCGCCGACGGCAGCGAGTCCGAGGCGGCGATCGTCGGCGTGCAGCCCGAGCACGACCTGGCGGTGCTGCGCGCACGGGTGATCCCCGACGACCTGGTGGCCGCCACCATGCGCTCCACCAGCGACCTGCAGCCGGGCGACGAAGTCATCGCCGTGGGCTACCCCTTCGGCATCGGGCCTTCGGTGTCGGGTGGCGTGGTGTCGGGGCTGAAGCGTGAGTTCCGCTCGCCGCAGGGTGCGCGCAAGCTGACCAACCTGATCCAGTTCGACGCTGCCGCCAACCCCGGCAACTCGGGGGGCCCGTTGGTCACCATGGACGGCAGCGTGGTGGGCATCGTCACCGCCATCCTCAACCCGTCTGAGCAGCGCACCTTCATCGGCATCGGTTTTGCTGTCCCCATCGAAAACGCGGCCGCCGCAGCAGGCATGCCACCGTTCTGATTGAAAGCACACATGAGCAAACCAGAATCGCACCCGACCGCCACGCTGATGGAGCAGATTCTCTATGAGGTGAAGCGTGTCGTTGTCGGGCAAGACCGCTTTCTGGAGCGTGTGATGGTGGCCATGCTGGCCCAGGGCCACCTGCTGGTCGAAGGGGTGCCGGGGCTTGCCAAGACCATCACCATCAAGACGCTGGCCACCACCTTGCGCGGCAGCTTCAAACGCATCCAGTTCACGCCCGACCTGGTGCCGGCCGATCTGGTGGGCACACGCATCTACAACCAGAAGACCGGCGAGTTCGCCACGTCGCTCGGCCCGGTGTTTGCCAACCTGCTGCTGGCCGATGAAATCAACCGCGCGCCGGCCAAGGTGCAGAGCGCGCTGCTCGAAGTGATGCAGGAACGCCAGGTCACCATCGCTGGCGAGTCGCACAAGGTGCCCGACCCGTTTGTCGTGATGGCCACACAGAACCCGATCGAGACCGAAGGCACCTACCCGCTGCCCGAGGCCCAGGTCGACCGTTTCATGATGAAGGTGCTGGTCGACTACCCGACCG
>JACMKJ010000572.1 GCA_014380155.1 Rhizobacter sp.
GCGCGCTGCCTGGCAGAGCTGGCGCGGGCTTTTCCGCGACCCCCCGTGCCGGGGTGACGCGGGCGGGCCGGGGCAGGGTGCATCACACGCGCCGCCCGCCCACCCAAAGCTCCCGCACCACCGGGTGATCTCCCAGCGTCTTCACACGGATGAGATCCCCGCGCAGCCCCGCAGCGATTTCCCCACGATCCAACAGGCCGACCGCCCGCGCCGGGTTGCGGCTGACCACGGCCAACGCCTCGGGCAATGAAAACCCACCCTCTTGCGTGAGCCGCCAGGCCGATTGCAGCAGGCTGCTCGGCACGTAGTCGGACGAGAGTGCGTCCAGCACACCCTCACGTGCCAGCTCCATCGCCGACACATTGCCCGAGTGCGAGCCACCACGGATCACATTCGGCGCGCCGGCCACGGTGCACAGGCCCAAGGCCTTGGCGCGCCGTGCGGCGGCCAGCGTGGTGGGGAACTCGCTCATGCTCGCGCCCAGCGCATGCGCTTCGTCGACGTGGGCGACGGTCGTGTCGTCGTGTGTGGCCAGGGCCACGCCGTAGGTGCTGGCGAACTCGGTGAACCAGGCGCGGTTGGGCTCGGCGTATTGTTTTTGCCGTTGTGGTGCGATGCGCACCTCGTCTTCGAACTGCTGGTCGCTCCAGCCCTTCTTGCCGGTGTAGTAGGTGCGTGCGTGTTCGATGTTGGTCCACTGACGCTGGCCGGGGGTGTGGTCCATCAGCGAGATCAGGCGCAGGCGCGGGTGGCGGGCGAAGGGCTCGAAGAGCGTTTGTGCATTCGGCGCGGGCAGCTCGCAGCGCACGTGGATCAGGTGGTCGGCGCGCAAGAGGCCGGCGGCTTCGAGCGTGTCGAGTACCTCCAGCAGCGCGCTCTGGTCACGCGAGCGAAAGCCGTCGCCATAAGGGTCGCCCACGCCGATGGCGTCGAGCACGGTGGTGATGCCGGCGGCGGCCACTTCGGCGTCGTGCGCCTGCACCGCGCCCAGCATCGGGAAGTTGACCTTGGGGCGCGGTGTCACGTGGCGCTCGAGGTTGTCGGTGTGCACTTCCACCAGGCCGGGCAGCAGAAAGTCGCCGTCGAGGTCGTGCGCGTGGGCCACCGAGGTGGGGCCGGCGCTGATGTCGGCGATCAGGCCGTCGCGCAGGCGCACGCTGCCGTGCAGCACTTCGTTGGCGAGCACGATGCGCGCGTTGCTCAGGATCAGTTCACTCATGGTGAGCCCTTCAATGGTTCAGCGCGACGCAGCGGTTGGCCACCGCATCACGCACTTCTTCGTCGTGGAAGATGCCCACCACCGCCGCACCGGCCGCGCGCGCTTCGTGGATCAGCTCGATCACCACGCGCCGGTTGGCGGCGTCGAGCGAGGCGGTGGGCTCGTCGAGCAGCAGCAGGCGCGCCGGCTCGATGAAGCCGCGCGCAATGTTGACACGCTGCTGCTCACCGCCCGAGAAGGTGGCGGGCGGCAGCTCCCACAGGCTCTCGGGCAGGTTCAGGCGCTGCAACAGCGCGCGCGCCTCAATGCGGGCGGTCTCTTGCAATGCCTCGGCGTCGAGGTCAGACACCGGCGCGGGGCGCGCCTGCAGCCAGCGCTCGGCCACCACGTCGAGCGCCGGCACGCGCGGCACGGCGCGCAAGAACTGGCTCACGTAGGCGATGTCGCGTTGGCGCAGTTTCAGCATTTGTTGCGGCGTGGCAGAAGCGATGTCGATGCGTCCATCTTGCGCATGCAGCCAGATCGAGCCGCTGTCGGCGCCGTAGCTGCCGTAGAGGCATTTCATCAGCGTCGACTTGCCCTGGCCCGAGGCGCCGAGCAGGGCCACGCACTCGCCAGGCTCGACGCTGAGCGACACCTGCTTCAGCACCGGCAGCTCGAGGCCGCCGCGCAGGTGCAGGGTGAAGTGTTTGGAGAGGGATTCGACGTGCAGCATGGTGGGTGTGTTCAAGGCGCCACCACCGACGACACCAGCAGTTGCGTGTAAGCGTGCTGCGGGTCGTCGAGCACACGGTCGGTGAGGCCTTGTTCGACGATGCGGCCATCGCGCATCACCAGCGTGCGGTGTGCGAGCAGGCGTGCCACGCCGAGGTCGTGGGTGACGATCAGGGCCGACAGGTGCATGCGCGCCACCAGCAGGCGGATCAGGTCGAGCAGCTTGGCCTGCACCGAGACGTCGAGCCCCGAGGTGGGCTCGTCCATCAGCACCAGACGCGGGCGGGTGACGAGGTTGCGCGCGATCTGCAGGCGCTGGCGCATGCCGCCCGAAAAGTCGCGCGGCGAGTCGTCGATGCGCGCGCTGTCGAGCTCGACGCGGGTCATCCAGTCGGCAGCGGCGCTGCGCAAGCGGCCGAAGTGGCGCTCACCCTGGCCCATCAGCCGCTCGCCGATGTTGGCGCCGGCGCTCACGTTCATGCGCAAGCCGTCGGCAGCGTGCTGCTGCACGAAACCCCACTCGGTGCGCTCGAGCAGGCGACGCTCGCGTTCGCTCAAGCGGTGCACGTCGAGCGCGCGGCCGTCGGCGGCCTGGTAGGTCACCGAGCCTTCTGTCGGCGTGATGCGTCCGGCAATGCAATTGAGCAGCGTGCTCTTGCCCGAGCCCGATTCGCCGACGATGGCGACCACCTCGCCGGGGTAGAGGGTGAGTGTGGCGTCGCGCACGGCAAACGCCTTGCCTTGGGGGAAGCGGTGATGGAGCGCGTCCACCTGCAGCACGGGTAGGGTCATGGCAACTCCACGGCAAAGCTCACGCCGTGGCGGGCGAAGCCCAGGCGTTCATAGAAAGCATGTGCCTGCTCGCGCCGCTGGTTGGACGAGAGCGCGAGCTTGTAGCAGCCGGCCTCGCGGGCCAGGTCCATGGCGTGTTGCATCAGCGCGCGGCCGATGCCCTGGCCTTGCGCCTCGGGGTGCACCGCCACGTCTTCGACGACGGCTTCGGGTGCGCCCGCATGGGCCAGCAGCGGCAGGATGAAAAGGGTGTAGGTGCCGACCGCGATGCCGGCACGCTGGGCGATGAAGACCCGCACACCCGGCACGGCCAGGTGCATGCGGTCCCAGGCGGCGCGCGCGGTGGTTTCATCGTGCGGCCCGCGTGTGTCGAGGCCGGCCGCGGTGTAGAGCGAGATCAGCGTGGGGATGTCGCTGCGCTCGGCGTTCACGATGCTCAGTGCGCCACTCATGCAGCAGCCTCCTGCTGCTCGCGGCACCAGTCGGTGTCGGAGCAGGTCCAGAGCCGCTCGCCTGCGCCCCGCACCACCTCGTCGAGAAAACTGGTGCGGCAGCCGCACAGCGCACAGGCATGCCCTTGCGGCTCCACGTGGAAGGGGTGGTCTTCGAAGTCGAGGCTCTTCACCTCGGTGTAAGGCGGCACGGCGTAGAGGCGCTTTTCGCGCCCGGCGCCGAAGAGTTGCAGCGCCGGGTTGCGGTGCATCTTCGGGTTGTCGAAGCTCGGGATGGGCGAGGGCGACATCACGTAGCGGCCGTTCACCAGCACCGGGTAGTCGTACGTGGTCTCGACGCGGCCCCAGTGCGCCAGGTCTTCATAGAGCTTCACGTTGACAAGGCCGTATTCCTCGCAGGCGTGCAGCTTGAGCGTCTCGGTGCGGCGCGGCTCCAGCTTGTAGAGCGGCTCGGGTTGTGGCACTTGGTAGACCAGCACCTGGCCCTCGTGCAAAGGCGCTTCGGGGATGCGGTGGCGCGTCTGGATCAGCGTCGCTTCACGCGTGCGGTCGGTGGTGGTGCTGGCGCCGGACATGCGCGTGATGAAGCGGCGCAGATTGGCGGCGTTTACACTGTCGTCCGCGCCCTGGTCAATCACCTTGATGACGCTTTCGGGGCCCACCAGGCTGAGCGTGACCTGTAAGCCGCCCGTCCCCCAGCCGCGTGCGATGGGCAGTTCGCGGCTGGCATACGGCACTTGGTAGCCGGGGATGGCGATTGCCTTTAACGTGCGGCGGCGCAGTTCGCGCTTGGCGAAGGCATCCATAAACGCGAAGGCGTAATCTTCACGCGGGGTAGCGAGTTCGGTTAAGGTCGGCATCGGGTATTATCCATGATGATCGTCATCCTATGTCCACATCGGACGC
>JACMKJ010000573.1 GCA_014380155.1 Rhizobacter sp.
CCTGCCCGAGTACTACCCCACCCGCACCGAGCGCACCATCATGCAGCGCCACGGTGCCGAGATCGCGCGCCGCCTGGGACCGGGCCGCACGGTCATCGAGCCGGGTGCGGGCAGCTGCGAAAAGGCGCGCGAGCTGTGCGAGGCCATCGCCGCCTCGCACTTCGTGGCGCTCGACATCTCTGAAGAGTTCCTGCACCAGTCGGTGGCTCGGCTGCGCACCGAGATGCCGGCGCTCCATGTGCACGCGGTGGCGGCCGACCTGTCGGCCGAGTTTGTGTTGCCGCCCGACGTGCCGCTCGAGAAGCGGCTGGTGTATTACCCCGGCTCGTCGATCGGCAACTTCGACCCGCCGCAGGCGCTCGGCCTGCTCACCCGCATGCGCCACCTACTGCAAGACGACGGCGCGCTGCTGATCGGTGTCGACTTGCGCAAGGAGGTGGCGGTGCTCGAAGCCGCGTACGACGACGCAGCCGGTGTCACTGCGGCGTTCAATCTCAATGTGCTGATCCATCTCAACCGACTCATCGGCAGCGACTTCTCATTGCGCGACTGGCGGCACCGGGCCTTCTACAACGCAGGCGCCTCGCGCATCGAGATGCACCTGGAGGCGGTGGCCGACTGCGCTGTGAACTGGGCTGGCGGCGGCCGCGCCTTTGCGCGCGGCGAGCGCATCCACACCGAAAACAGCTACAAGGTCGACATCGAGGGGTTTGTCCACCAGCTCGACGAAGCGGGTTTCAAACGCACGGTGGTCTGGACGGACGAGCGCCGCTGGTTCGCCGTGGTGCTGGCCAGCCCGTGAGCACTCAACCCGCGATGCTGAACGCCGATCAACTCGCCCAGCACTACCGCCACGTGCGTGCGCAAACGCAGGCCCTGGTGGCGCCGCTCTCGGCCGAAGACTGCGCCGCGCAGTCGATGCCCGAAGCCAGCCCAGCCAAGTGGCACCTGGCGCACACGAGTTGGTTTTTCGAGACCTTCGTGCTCGAGCGCTGGGAGCCTGGGTTCCAGCCTTTCGATACAGCGTTTCGGGTGCTCTTCAATTCTTACTACAACGCCGTCGGCGACAAACACCCGCGCCCGCAGCGTGGCCTGCTGACCCGTCCCGGGCTCGATGAGGTCTTGGCGTACCGCGCCGATGTCGACGCCCGCATGCAGCGATTGCTCGCCACGGCCGATGTGCAGGTGCTCGAGCTGGTGGAGCTGGGCCTGCACCACGAGCAGCAGCACCAGGAGCTGCTGCTGACCGACATCCAGCATCTGTTGTCGTGCCACCCGTTACTGCCGGTCTATGACGAGGCGGCGGCGCGCGCGCCCCGCGCGGGGGCTGTGCAGTGGCTCGCCTTCGCCGAAGTTTTGGCAGAGATCGGCCACGCCGGCGAGGGCTTCGCGTTTGACAACGAAAGCCCGCGCCACCGCGTGTTCTTGCCGGCGTATGAACTGGCCTCTCGCCTGGTCAACAACGGCGAGTACGCCGCCTTCATCGACGCTGGCGGCTACCGCGAGCCCGCGCTGTGGTTGTCGGAAGGGTGGGATTGGCTGCAGGCTCTCGGCCGCGAACACCCGCTGTACTGGCGCCGCGGCGCGCAAGGCTGGAACGAGTTCACGCTGCGTGGGGTGCACGCGCTCGACGGGCATGCAGCCGTGACGCACCTGTCGTATTACGAAGCCGAGGCCTACGCCCGCTGGGCCCGGGCCCGCCTGCCCACCGAAGCCGAGTGGGAGCACGCCGCCGGTCACCCGGGTTTGCTGCAACGGGACGACACCTGCTGGCAATGGACCGCCAGCGCCTACCTGCCGTACCCCGGCTTTCGCGCGAGCGCCGGGGCAGTGGGTGAGTACAACGGCAAGTTCATGCTCAACCAGATGGTGCTGCGCGGTGGCTCGGTGGCCACGCCGCGCTCGCACGTGCGGGCGAGCTACCGCAACTTCTTTCCGGCCAGCGCGTGCTGGCAGTTCAGCGGGCTGCGGCTGGCGCGCTGAGGCCGAAAGGCGCGGTGCGCGCAAAATGGTAGCGATGTCATGCGACGCTACACTGCCCCGATGACACCGCCCGACCCGCCTTCTTCGCGCCGCCAACGCCGCGGCGCCGGTGGTATCACCCTCGGTGACGTGGCGAGGCTGGCGGGGGTGTCACCCATCACCGCCTCGCGGGCGCTCAACACGCCCGACCAGGTGGCCAAAGAAACTTTGCAGCGGGTGCTTGAGGCCGTTTCGCGCACCGGCTATGTGCCCAACCGCCTGGCCGGAGGCCTGGCCTCGGCCCGCAGTCGGCTGGTGGCGGCGGTGGTGCCGACCATCACCGGGCCGGTGTTCATGCAGATGGTGGAGTCGCTCACCGCGTCGCTCGCCGATGCCGGCTACCAGCTGATGCTGGGCCAGAGCGGCTACACCCAATCGCGTGAAGACGCGCTGCTCGACGCCATCATCGGCCGGCGGCCCGACGGCATCGTGCTCACCGGCATCATGCATTCGCCCGAGGGCCGTCGGCGCTTGCTGGCGAGTGGCATCCCGGTGGTGGAAACCTGGGACTTGACGCCCACGCCGATCGACATGCTGGTGGGTTTTTCCCACGCACAGGCCGGTGCCGCCGTGGCGCAACACCTGCACGCCAAGGGCCGCCGCCGCGTCGCGCTCGTCAGTGGCGACGACGAGCGTGCGCAGCGCCGCAACCGCGGCTTCATCGACGAAGCCTTGCGCCTCGGCCTGGCGCGCCGCGAGGCCGACATCC
>JACMKJ010000574.1 GCA_014380155.1 Rhizobacter sp.
GCCCCCACGCCAGCAGCGAGCCCCCGGCCGCGGTGCTGGCCGGGGGCTCGCTGCTGGCGTGGGGGCAGAAGGCCTTGCCGGTTCAGGAGTCACACGCATGAGCCCGCACGATCACCCGGCGCTGGTGGGCTTGCGCGTGCTGGAGCGCGGTTGGCTGTCGTCGAACAACGTGCTGATCCATGCGCAGGGTGATGACGCGGGCGCGGTGCTCATCGACAGTGGCCATGTGGTGCACGCCGAGCAGACGGTGGCCCTCGTCACGCACGCGCTGCAAGGCGCGCCGCTCGCGCGCATTGTCAACACCCACCTGCACTCCGACCATTGCGGTGGCAATGCCTCGCTGCAGCGTGCGTTCGGCGCGCCGGTGTTCGTGCCGCCCGGCCAGGCCGACGCGGTGCGGCGTTGGGACGAGGTGGCGCTGAGCTACGCGCCCACCGGCCAGCGCTGCGAGCGTTTCAGCATCGCGGGCACGCTGTCACCCGGTGAGGTGTTGCACGCAGGCGGCCGCCAGTTCGACGTGCTGGCCGCGCCGGGCCACGACCCCGAATCGGTGGTCTTGTTCGACGCCCGCCACGGCCTGTTGATCTCGGCCGACGCGCTGTGGGAAAACGGCTTCGGTGTTGTGTTCCCCGAGCTCGAAGGCGAGCAGGCCTTCGACGACGTGGCGGCGGTGCTCGACATGATCGAGCGCCTGCCGGTGGCGCTGGTGGTGCCGGGTCATGGGGGTGTGTTCAGCGACGTGCCCGCCGCACTGGCGCGCGCGCGCTCCAGGCTGGCGGCGTTTGTCAACGACCCACAGCGCCACGCCCGTTACGCCGCCAAGGTGCTGTTGAGTTATCACCTGATGGAAGTGCAGGGCGAAACCCTGGCGCAATTGCGCGCGTGGATCGCCCGCACCTCGCTGTTCTCCACGGTGTGGGGCCGTGTCGGCCGGGCGGAGTCAGAGACGCCGGCCGACTGGGGCGAGGCGCTGGTGGGCGAGCTGGTGGCGAGTGGTGCCGCGCTGCGGGCAGGCGACCGGGTGCTGGCAGCCTGAGGCTCAGTGCTGCTGCGGGAACTGCGGCGTTGGCAAGGTGTCGGCAAAGCCATCGACGGGCGAGCTCTGCCGAGCTTCGGGGCCTTCGTCGCGCGAGCGCTTCGTCAAGGCCACCGGTCGCGGCCGCGCGGGTGAGGGCAGCTTGGCGGCGAGCCGCGCCAGCTGTTGTTTGCTGGTGCTCAGCTCATGCTGCAGGTGGCTGATCTGGCGTTTAGCCTGCTCCAGCTGCTGGTGGACGGTTTGTTGCGACTGCTGGTGCCGCGCGCGTTGCTGGGTGATGCCCTTCAGGTAGCGCGTTCGCAGAAAAATCCACTGCACCACGATGACGGCGCTGGCGCCCAAGGCGGCAAGCCATAGGATGGTGGTGACGGTCATCGATTTCTCCTGAAGGATGCCGCACAGGGCAAGAGGCGCATGTCGCGGCACAAACCTGCGCGCCAATGGCCTGATGTCAATGTATCTGCGGCGGTGGCGCCAGGAGAAGGGTGCAAGTCACGGTCGGCGGGGATCGTTGTGGGGAATCCCTCGAACAAGGGAGGGCCGGTGTGCAAAGCTCACCAGCGCGACATGCCCGCGTGTTGGCCGCGGCCCGCTTCCTTGGCCTGGTACAGCCGCGCATCGGCACGCGCCACCAGGTCGCGCCAGCCGACTGCGGGGTTCGCACCGAAGGCCACGCCCACACTCGCGCCGATGTAGAGAACTCGCCCATCGACGTCGAACGCCGACTGCGCGGTCGCCACCACCTTGTCAGCCACCGACTCGGCATGCGCGGCTTCGCGCACCCCGCCAAGCAAGATGGCGAATTCGTCCCCCCCCAGGCGTGCCACCGCATCGGTAGGGCGCACGATCTCGCTCAGCCGCTGTGCAAAAAGTCGCAACAACTGGTCGCCCACCAGGTGGCCGTGGCGGTCGTTGACGGGCTTGAAGTGATCGAGGTCGATGTACAGCAGAGCGAGGGTGGCGCCTTCGCCCGCTTTCATGCGCTCATCTATCTGCTGCTCGAAGCCGGCGCGGTTGAGCAGGCCGGTCAGGGTGTCGCGCTGCGTCAGCTGCAACAGGCGCACTGCCTCCTGTCGGTGCTGCGTGATGTCTTGCGCCACGCCCACGAAGCCGTCGACCGTGCCGTCGTCGAGCCACAGCGGGATGTAGCTCACCGACAGGTATCGGGGGCTGTCGCGGTCGAGGTACTCGCGCTCGAACTGCACCGTTTCGCGGGCCAGCGCGCGTTCTGCCCAAGGCTTGCTGCGTTCGTAGTCGGCCGGGCCCAGCACTTCGAGCAGGCTGCGGCCGATGATGTGCTCGCGCAGAGCGCCGAACCAGCTTTCGAAGCCGCTGTTGACGAAGCGGTAGCAGCCGTCGGAGCCGACGACCGCCAAGATGGTCGGTATGGCTTCGGCCACGGAGCGCAACGTGGCAGCCTGGCGCTGCATTTCCTGGCGGGCTTTCACGTCTTCGGAAATGTTGCGCAGCACCGCCGAATAGCGCGCGACCCGCCCGCTGGCGTCGCGGTGCGCGATCACCATGTGGCTCACCGGCACCACGCGCCGATGGGCACCATAGACCGTGGTTGCGCCGACCCACACGCCGTTGGCCTTGACCGCGGGCGTGATGATGTCGTTGAAATGCTGCTGTGTGGCCGGCGTCATGAACTCGGCAAAATTCTTCAGCGTCAGCGCTTGGCCTGGCGCTTGGCCGGTGACCCGCCGCGCCGCCGGGTTCATGTAGGCGACGGCGCCACGCCAGTCGGTTTGCACCACGTAGTCGGTGCTGTTCTCCAGAATTTCGGTCAGCTCGCGCAGCGCCCCTTCGGTGCGGGCGCGTTCGGTGATGTCGATGCTGGTGGCGAAGAAGCCGCGCACCTCGCCGCTGGCCGTGACGTCGGGGATCAGCTGGCTTTCCAGCCGGCGCCACACGCCGTCGACCTCTTCTTCGTATTCGAAGCGTTGCTCTTGCCCGGCGAGCGCGGCATCGAACTTCGGTTCGAGCGCGGCATCGCTCACACCCTGCGTCAGCTCGCTGCGCGTGTGGCCGATGATCTCGTCGCGGCTGAGGCCAAAACGTACGCAGTGGGCCTGGTTGACGAACTGGTAGCGGCGCTCCTTGTCGATGTAGGCCACGCGCAGCGGCAGGCTGTCGGTGATCTGGCGCACGAAGCGGGCGCCGTTGGCCAGGCGCCGCTCCAGGCGCTTGCGCACGCTGATGTCCTGGATGGCGCCGACCAAGCGCACCGCGGTGCCATTCTCGAACTCGGCCCCGCCCTGGCTGCGCACCCAGATCGTGTGGCCCTTGGCCGTGACCATGCACAGCTCCAGGTCCCACGGGGTGCCTCGTTGAGTGGCGGCCTCGATCGCGGCGTTGATGAGGGTTTGCGACTCGGGCTCGAAGAAGCCGATCGCGCCGCCGAGCACAGGCACGTATTCGGCGTCGACTTCGTAGATGCGGCGTGCTTCGGTCGACCAGTTGATGATGCCGCTGCGCAGGTCGGCCTGCCAGCCGCCCACACCCGCCACCCGGCCGGTGCGCTCGAGCAGCGATTGGCTGTCACGCAAGGCCTGCTCGGCCAGCTTGCGTTCGGTCACGTCGCGGCCGACCGAATGCAGCAGCCGCTGGCCGTGCTGGTCGAGTTGCAGGTGGTTGGACCATGCCACCCAGCGCAGCTGGCCATCGGCGCTCACCATGCGGTTTTCGCCGGTGCGCATCTCTCCCGTGCGCCACACGTCGGCGATCTGTGTGGACACGCTCTGGCGGTCAGCAGGCTCGACAAAGTCGAGCAGCTTGTGGCCGATCATCTGTTCGGGGGCGCGCCCGAAGTGGCGTGCATAAGACGGGTTCACATAAACCAGGCTGCCGTCGGCGCGCGCCAGAGACACCAGCTCGGACTGCTCTTCGACGATGGCGCGGTAACGTGCCTCACTGTCGGCCAGCGCCTGCTCGTACTCGCTGCGCACCGCGAGCGAACGTTGGATCAGGTTCTGGCGCATCACCAGCGCCTGGGTGGCAATGGCGGCCAGCGAGTGCAGCATCTCGGCTTGCTCCGGCGTGAGCCGCCGCGCTTCGCGGTCGATCACGCACAGCGTGCCGATGCGCGCGCCGCCCGGCAAGATGAGTGGGGCGCCGGCATAAAAGCGGATGTCGGGCTCGCCGGTCACCAGCGGGTTGTCGGCAAAGCGCGGGTCGAGGCTGGCGTCGGGCACTTCGAACAGGTTGTCGCTGCCGATAGCGTGTGCGCAAAAGGCCACGTCGCGCGGTGTTTCGTTGACCCCGGGCAGGCCCACGTTGGCCTTGAACCATTGGCGCTCGGTGTCGATCAGGCTCATCAGCGCAATCGGCACACCACACACCGAGGAGGCCAGCGCGGCGATCTGGTCGAACACGGCTTCGGGCGCGCTGTCGAGGATCACCAGCTCGCGCAAGCGCGCCAGGCGCTCGGCCTCGTCCAACGGTATCGATGGTGACACGTTCACCTCTCATCGCTGATGCCTGCGCGGCGCGGGTGCCAGCAGTAACCCACCATCATGCGTCATGGGGGAGGGGCGTGCAACGCTCAGGCCGCCAGGCCTAGAAACACCTCCATGCGCGCCAACTCCGCCGCCCATTCGGCGCGAAAACGCGCATCGCGTGGCGCCTTGCCCGTGGCGTAACCCAGTTGGTGCGCCAATCGCCCATTGGCGATTGACAGGTTGCCCCAGCCGATCACCCGCTCGCCCCACAGCAGTGGCAAGGCGTAGTAGCCGAGCCGGCGTTGGGGCGCGGGGGTGTAGGCCTCGAACTTGTACGCCCAGCCCCACAGCAGCTCGAAGCGGGTTCGGTCCCACACCACCGGGTCGAAGGGGGCGAGCAGGCGCACCTGATCGTCGGGCGCATGGCGGCGCGAGGCCGGGTTGTCGTCGGCTGGCCAGTACCAGGTGACGCCATCGAGCTGCACGCTTGCCAGGTGATCGCGTGCGAGCCGCATCGCAGCTTGCGTCTGCGCCTTCAGGTGCGGTGCGCCGTAGCCCAACAAGCGTGTGAGGTAGGTGAGGGTGGTGGCCGGCAGCGGCGCGTACTTGCGCACGATCAGCTCGATCAGCGCGGCGGCGCGCAGGGTGCGGCCAGCCGGGCTGTCGTCACCTTGTGGGTGGGCTGCGAGTTCATAGACGCGTGTACCGCCTTCGCGGCGCGCCACGCGCAGCAGGCCGCGGTAGTGCATGCCGTCGAGCAGCTGCGTGCTCGCACTGCCCGAGCCACCCCAGGCATTGATGCGCTGGCCGTGCGCAAAGTGTTCGTCGACCTCGCGCGGGTGCACCTGCCCACGTTCTCGCACAAAGGCCAGCACCTCGTCGGCTTGCCGCTTGGTGGTGGGCTTCCACTTGTGCTTGGCCACGCGCGGGTGCATCAGCGCCAGGTGTTCGCGTGGCAGAAAGCCGTAGTTGACGAGGCAGTCTTCTTCGATGGCGAGCTGGGGGTAGCGGCGCTCCAGGTCACCGGCGGTGTAGCCCTTCACGCGGTGGCGCAAGGTCAGGTCTTGTGCACGCGCTGGCGCGCGGATCGGGTCGGCCTGCACGAAGCCGAGCTTGCGAATGGCTTGCGGCAGCGTGGTGGGCGTGAAGAGCGTGCGCGCCACGGCATAGCGGCGCAAATCGTCGGGGGTGAGGCTGGGCATGAGAGCGATTCTGCTGCGAGTGCGCCCTGTTTGCACACGGATGGAGGTGTCCGAATGCGGCGAGACACCGCAGCACCGCATGCCGAGACTGCAATGCCCAACACCACAGGAACAGTCATGAACACATTGAACGGCAAGGTCGCGCTCATCACCGGCGCGAGCTCCGGCATCGGCCACGCAGCCGCGCGCTTGTTTGCGCGAGAAGGCGCCCGCGTCGTGGTGGCGGCACGCCGGCAGAAGGAGCTCGATGCGCTGGTGCGCGACATCGTGCAGGCCGACGGCCAGGCCGTGGCGCTGGCCGGTGACGTGACCGACGAAGGCTTCGCGCAAGCGCTCGTGGCGCTGGCCACCAGCGAGTTCGGCGGCCTCGACATCGCGTTCAACAACGCCGGCACGCTGGGCGACTCGGCGCCGCTGCCCGATATCTCGCGTGCCGCGTGGGATCACGTCATCGTGACCAACCTCACTGCGGCGTTCCTGGCCGCCAAGCACCAGGTGCCGGCGATGGTGGCGCGGGGTGGTGGCTCGATCATCTTCACCTCCAGCTTTGTCGGCCACACCGTGGGCTTTCCTGGGATGGGCGCGTATGCCGCGAGCAAGGCCGGGCTGATCGGCATGGCGCAGGTGATCGCTGCCGAGTTCGGCGCCAAGGGTGTGCGCGCCAACGCGCTGCTGCCCGGTGGCACCGACACGCCGATGGCCAAGCCGCTGGTGGCCACGCCCGAGTCGCGCGCTTTTCTGGAGGGCCTGTTCGCGCTGAAGCGCATGGCCTCGCCGGACGAGATTGCGAAGGCGGCGCTCTTCCTCGCGTCGGACGCGTCGTCGTTCGTCACCGGCACCGCGCTGCTGGCCGATGGCGGGGTGTCGATCAACCGGACCTGATCCACCGAAGCTAGGTCGGCCGTTTCATCTGGCAGGAGGTGGGCTGGGCACTGATGTACGAGTCCCAGACCGCCTCCGACCTGAAGCCATAGCCGGTGCCCTCGGAGTCGTACTTCACGCGCTTGCCGTCTTGTTTATCCCACACGCCGAGGAAGATCGGCGACTGCAGCTGGTGGTCGGTCTTGCGCATCTCGACCTCACCCAGCGGGCTCTTGAAGGTCGTGCCTTCCAGCGCAAACGCCACCGCCTTCGCGTCGATGCTCTTGGCGCGGCGCATGGCGTCTTGCAGCATGTGGATGCCGTTCCAGTGGGCGGTGAAGATGAAGTCTTCCTTGTACTTCTTGCGGTACGAGACGGCGAGCTTTTCCAGCTCGGGCGCGCCGACATTGCTGCCCGAGTTCCAGATCACCGCCACCTTGCCCGCGCCATATGTGCCAAGTTGGGACGGTATGCCGGGGTTGTTGGCGTTGAGGGTGTAGATGTTGACGTCGAGCGCCGCGTCGCGTGCCGACTTGAACATCAGCCCCAGGTCGCTGCCCCAGTTCGAGGTGATCACCGTGTCGGCGCCCGAGGCCTTGATCTTGGCGATGTAGGGCGCAAAGTCTTTCACCTGCGCGATCGGCACGAAATCGTCACCAACGATCTGGATGTCGGGCCGCTTGCGCGCCAGGTACTCCTTGGCCGCACGCGAGACCTGCTGGCCGTGGGTGTAGTTCTGGTTGAAGAGAAACACCTTCTTGATCTCGGGCTTGCCCTTCAGGTAGCTGGTGAGCCCTTCCATCTGCATCTCGCTCGACGGGTAGAAGCGGAAGTGCCAAAAACTGCAGCGGTCGTTGGTGAGCCCCGGGTCCATGGCGCTGTAGTTGAGATAGACGGTGGCGAGCTTGGGGTCGCGTTCGGCCATCTTGTTGATGGCATCCACCAGCACGAAGGCCACGCCCGAGCCGCCGCCCTGCGTGATGTAGCGAATGCCCTGGTCGCTGGCGGCCTTGAGCACGGTCGCGCTCTCCTGTGGCGAGCCCTTGTTGTCGAACGGCACCACCTCGAACTTCGGGTCGTTCGGGCCGCTCTTGGCATTGACCTGCAACACCACCTCGCGCAGCTGCTGCAGCGAGCCCACGCCGGCCGCCGCAAAAGGCCCCGACAGCACGTCGATGAAACCGATCTTGACGACGTCTGCCGCGAGCGCAGGCCACGAACAAGTCAGGGCGCCGGCTGTCAGCCAGCCGGTGATGATGAAGCGAGATGTCTTCATGGGGGTGCCTTTCAGGAGAGTGACGCACACGTGCAAGCCACGGTACCCCTCTGCCGCCGCTTGAACAGCCCCTCGGAAACCAGAACAGGGTGAACACTTGCCCGGCGCTTGCTTTACTTTTGATAGCTTCAGGCCTAGACTGCTATCAAATTGTTAGCAAGGAGTTTCCATGGCCGCCCGCATCGCCCCCGCCGAGGCCCCTTTCCCGGTTGATATCCAAACCGCGCTCGACAAGATCATGCCGCCCGGCCAACCGCCGCTGGCGCTGTTCACCACGCTGGCGCGCGACCCGCGGCTGTTCGGCAAGTTCTTCAGCGCGAGCCTGCTCGACCGCGGCCACCTGAGCCTGCGCCAGCGCGAGCTGGTGATCCACCGCACCACCGCCTTGTGCCGATCGGAATACGAATGGGGTGTGCACGCGGCGATCTTTGCGGCGCGTGTGGAGCTGAGCGCAGTGCAACTGGCCTCCACCGTGGACGGCGGGCCCGACGATGCCTGCTGGTCCGACGAAGACCGCCTGTTGCTGCGCCTGTGCGATGCGCTGCACCGCCACTGCACAGTCGACGACACGCTGTGGCAGGCGCTGCACGCGCAATTCAGCGACGAAGCCGTGCTCGAGCTACTGATGCTCGCCGGCTTCTACCGCACCGTCAGCTACCTCACCAACGCCCTGCAATTGCCACTGGAGGCGACGGCAGCGCGCTTTTCCTAACGCCCGCATAACGCCCGCTTCGACAAACTCCCCTCACAGGGCCACGGGGGCCCGGCTGAGGGCATGTGATGACAGGGTGGAACCGTGGCCCGCAGGGCATCGAGGTCCCTGCTGCAAGAATGGGCGCCATGCGCCACGACGCCTGCGGGCCAGAGCCACACACCAGCGCGGCCACGTCGGCCCTGCGCCTGGCCCTCGCGGCCGCGC
>JACMKJ010000575.1 GCA_014380155.1 Rhizobacter sp.
CGGCGCATTCAGCGGCAAAGACCCGTCCAAGGTCGATCGCAGCGCCTGTTACTACGCGCGCTACGTGGCCAAGAACATCGTGGCCGCCAAGATCGCCCGTCGCTGCGAAGTCCAGGTGGCTTACGCCATCGGCGTGGCCAAGCCGATGAACGTGACGGTCTACACCGAAGGCACCGGCGTGATCTCCGACGACAAGATCGCCGCGCTGGTGAACGAGCACTTCGACCTGCGCCCCAAGGGCATCATCCAGATGCTCGATCTGCTGCGCCCGATCTATGAGAAAACGGCGGCTTACGGGCACTTTGGGCGTGAAGAGCCGGAGTTCAGCTGGGAGAAGACCGACAAGGCCGCGGTCCTGAAGGCTGCTGCCGGTCTGTAAGGCTTCGGGCACGATCCAACAAAAAGGGCGGCCTGCGGGCCGCCCTTTTTCATTCGCTCAATCCACCCACCACCAAGACCTTGCCGCCCCGGTGAAGCGCGAGAACAAGCCACTGCCCGCAAAGCGCGGGTCGAGCGAGGTCGCCGCACCAAACACCACATAGGCCGCGCTGCGTGACATGGACCCTGGCCCGACCGAGCCGGTGTTCTGGTTGGTGACGGTACGGGTCTCGCCGGTCACGTGGTTGTGCATCAGCATGTTGCTGACGCCCGTGGTACCGGCCCCCGCGCCCAGGTTGTTGGACGCGCTGGAGAAGGCCACCCAGGTGGCGTCGTATGACAGCGAGACACGCTCGCCCTGGCCCACCGGGCTGTCGGCATTGCCTTGCACGCCGGCGGTGCTGATGCTGCTGCGCGCCACCTCGCCAGTCTGGGTGTCGACGATGAACACATCTTGCACGGCGTTGGTGTCGCCCGGCACCACATTGCTCGCGGTGGTGGCATAGGCCACGTAGCGGCCATTGCCTGAGATCGCCGGGGCGACCACGCGGCTGGCACTTTCGGTGCCCTGGTTGCGCTCGCCGCCAGCGCTGGTGAGGCTGACCCGCGTGCGCGAGCCGTCATCGTGGTCGTAGACGAAGACATCCCACAGACCGTTGGTGTCGCCCGCCGTGATATTCGACGCAAACGAGTAGAACGCGAGGCGCTGCCCGTCTTCCGACAGCATCGGCTTGCCGCCACCGACCCCGGTGCCCGCGCTATTGGCGGTGATCAGCGTGTTGGTGCCACTGACCACGTCACGGCGGTACACGTTGATGGTGCTGATGCCCGACACGCCCGCCGTCAAATTGCTCGCACCGCTCGAGAACGCGACCACACGGCCGTCGCCCGACACCGTGGCATCGAAGCTCTCGGAGTTGGCTTCGGCGCCGCCAGGGCCGACGCTCACGCGCACGACACCGGCCGAGCCGATGGCCGAGCGCATGAACACGTCGCGCACACCGTTGGTGTCACCGGCCACCAGGTTGGTGGCGTACGACTCGAATGCCACCACCAGGCCGTCGGCCGAGATCGACGGGGCCCAGCTGTCGCCATTGCCCTCGACACCGGCGGCATTGGCGCTCACCAGCACGGTCTGGCCCTTGAGGTTGTCGCGCCAGAAGACCTGGCGGCGTGCGCTGGTGCTGCCGGGCGCCATGCCGGCGACACTCGACACAAAGGCGACGAAGCGACCTTCACCATAGGCGATCGCAGTGGCGCCGATGCTTTCGTTGCTGCCGCCGATCACCGGCGACTGGCTGTCGAAGTAGGTGCCGCGCACGGCGTCGTTGCTGCTGCGACTGACACGGTCGTAGGTGTGTTCACAACCCACGCGCAAGGCGGCGGCAGCCACTGGCATGGTGCCGCTCGCGCCCTGGTAGACCGAGCAGGTCTGGCTGGCCGGCGCGCTGAACAAGCTCACCTGGTAGGCCGTGCCGGCAGCCAGCAAGGCGCTGAAGCTGAACGGCGTTTCGTCGTAGCGCTCGGTGTTGCCGGCTGATGCGACGACGGTGGACGTGAGGTTGTTGCCACCATTGTTTTGCAGCACAACTTGCGCGCCAATCGGCCCGCGCAGGGTGCCGGTCACGGGGGTGCTGCCGGACGGTGGAGATGGAGGCGGGGGCGGAGGTGGGCTGCCCCCGCCACCACCACCGCAGGCAACGAGCACAAACGCAGCCGCCAGACTGAGCAGCCGGGTGGCCGTTCGGCTCTGGGCAGAACGGGGTTCGAGATGGTTTTGCATGAAAGTCTCCTCCGAGGAGTGGGGCTGAAAGGCAGGTACAGCACCCAAGTTATCGGGGGAGGCGTTATGCAGGCGTTATGGCGGCGGCCCCTTAATCGGCCAGTGCAGCACCACGCGCGTGCCACCGTTTTCGCCGGCCTCGACCCGCAGCACCGCGCCGATGGCGGCGGCGCGCGACTGCATGTTGGCCACTCCATGCCCACCCACAATCTGCTCGCTGGGAAGGCCAACGCCGTTGTCGGTGAGTGACAAAACTACCGCAGGGGTGGCGCCTTCTTCGCCAGACTCCCAGCGCGCTTGCACCGCCACCTCGGTGGCACGCGCATGTTTGAGCACGTTGGTGAAGGCTTCGAGCAAGATGCGCTGCACCTGCAGCACCGACTGCGGCGAGAGCTGCGGCAAGGGCGGCAGCTGCGACACGTCCCACAGCACCTGCACACCGGCCGCCTGCAGGCGCGGCTGCAAGCGGTAGCGCAGCGTGGCCAGCACGGCGATCAAATCGCCATGCACCGGCTGCAAGGAGTCGACCGCCATGCGCATCTCGTCGAGCGCCTGCTTCACATGCTCTTCGAGCACCGCGGGGTCGGTGCCACGCTGGCTCACCATGCTGAGCAGGCCCACCAGCTGCGAGCCCACGCCGTCGTGGATCTCTCGCATGATGCGCTGGCGTTCGGTGAGCACGGCCTGCTCCTGCTGCTGGGTCTGCAAGGCGCCGAAGGCCTGGTGCAGTTGCTGCTCGCGCTCGGCCACGCGCTGCGCGAGGTTGGCGTTGAGCGCACGGTAGTCGGCCACCGAGCGGCTGTAACGCTCGGCCACCAGCCCCGCCATGATCAGCACGAAGACGAAGATGGCATGCGGCATGGTCGAGAACCGCAGGCCGGTCGAATGGCTCGCGCGGATGAAGCCGAGGTCGTAGATGCCCGCACCCACAGCGATGACAGCTGCCACCACCAGCACCCAGCCGAAGCGGCCACGCCCGCGCAGCGTGGCGCGCACGATGATCGCGAGCGAACCCACGCCCACCGGCACCAGCACGGCCAGGCCCAGCGTCCAGAACAAGGGCACGGAAAAAGCGAACGAAGCCACCGCCAGCAACGACGACAAGGCCATCGCCGCGTAGATCGCACGCCCCGCCCAGGCCGGCGCGGCACCGAGCGCGAGCAGCGCAAAGCGGCAGATCAGCGCCAGGTGGCAGGCGTAGCAGACCGCTGCGATCGCACCCCACAACGGCCAGGGCACGGGCACGTCGGGCCACACCTGGTCGAGGTTGCGCACCACGCCGAGAAACGCGGCCACGCTGAAACAGCCATAGAGCGCATCACGTTGCCGCCACCACAGGCCGCCCACCAGCCCACCCATCACGGTGAGGCTCACCGCAAAGACGATCGAAGAAAAATGCCGCCAGCGCCGGTGCTCGGCGTACAGCGGCTCGACCGCCGCCTGCGTGCCGTAACGGACCAGCGACAGGCCCCCCCATCGCTGGCGCTGGATGGTCACCTCGACGGTGAGTTCGTTGGGCCGATCGGCATGCAACAACGCGGCCGGCACGGTGACCATGTAAGCCGTCTTGGCCGCATTGAAACGCGGCTCGCCGAGCGTGCCCAGGCGCTGCACGGTGGCACCGTTGACCTGCACCAGCACCTGGTTCCCCACACGCGAAAACAGCAGCGCCATCGGCTCGGGCGTGCTGCGCGGGGGCAAGGCCATGCGGTAGGTGGCGCTGCCATCGCGGCCGGGGAAGTCGATGTCCCAGCGACGGCTCAGGTCGACCTCGCCCACACGCGGCGGCAGGCCGTCGGGCCGCAGCGAGGCTTGGGCGCGGTCGAGTGTGATGACCTCTTGCGCCAGCGCCAGGCCGGCCGTGCAGCACAGCACCAGCAGCAGCGCCAACCTGCACCACACCATGTCAGCTGCGCAAGAGGCCGAGCTGGCGCGCTTCAAACACCGCTTCGGTCTTGTTGTGCACGTCGAGCTTGCCGTAGATGTTGCGCACATGGGTCTGGATGGTGCTCACCGACAAACCCATCTGCTGCGCGATCTCGGGGTAGATGAAGCCACGCGCCACCAGGTTGAGCACTTCCGATTCGCGCTTGGACAAGGCCACCGGCCCGCCTTCAGACCGCGGCACGGGCGCCGGGCTGTGGGCCTGCCAGCGCACCAGCAACTGGCGCGCAATGATGGGCGACATCGGCGAGCCGCCGGCGTGCAGGCTGATCACATGCGAGGCCAGGTCGGTTTCTGTGCCGTCTTTCAGCAGGTAGCCGCCCGCGCCGGCCTCGAAGGCCTGCAGCATGTTGGCCTCGTCGGCAAACATGGTGATCACCATCACGGCGCAGGCAGGTTGCAGGCGGCGGGCGCGGCGTATCACTTCGAGGCCCGGCAGGTCGGGCAGGCCCAGGTCGACCAGCAGCACGTCGACCGCGTTCTCAGCGAACCACTCCAGCAGCTCGGCGGCGGTGGGTGCGGCGTACAAAAAGCGCAGGCTCGGCTCAGCGGCAATCGCCCGCTCGAAGCGCTCGCGCACACGGGCGTCGTCTTCGACCAGGGCAACGGTGACGGGGTTCATGGGAGGGGCGGCGAACGCATGGCGTCGCATGTTCGCACGCGGCCTGATGCGAAACCAAGCCTTCGCATCCTCTGAACATGGGAGGGCTGCGCTCAGTCGCCAGGCGCGGGCAGCATGGGCCGCTGCAACAGGGTCAGGGCCGGTGCACGCTGCAGGTAGTTGGAGCGCCAGCCGGCCGGCAAGGTCGATGCCGCGGCCTGCATCCAGGCCGAGGCGCGCAGCGCGATCACCGCTGCCAGGTCGGCGTGCGAGACCACCAACGCGGCACAAAGCTCAGCCGCCAGTTCGGGCAGCAGGTCGCGCCCGCTCAAGCCCTCTTCCATGCGTTGCCAGGCGACAAGCGCGGCAGCCGCCGCTTCATCAACTCGGCCGGCCACGCGCAAGGCGGCCACCCGCTGCACTTGCAGTGACAGCCACAGACCGTGGGCGCCGCATTCGCGCGCCGTAGCCAGGCTCACACCCAACAAAGGCAACAAGGCGGCGGGCTCGCAGCCACGTCGTGCCAAGCACAACATCAACACACGCAGCTGAAAGTCGTTGATGCCTCCGACTTGCTCGAGCACCGCGCCGGCGTCGGCGGGCTCACCCACGGCAAGCAAGGCAGCATCGACCAGCGCACGCTCCATCTCCAACAATTTGTGGTCGGCATGCAAGGCCCGCAACGATTTCACCGCGAGATCGCGCCGCCCCAGCTGGTGGAGAAACACCGCGCGGCGCACGAGTGGGTGCACGAGGTTGCTCCACATGCCGGGCTCGCTCAGGCGCTCCACGCGCTCGTACAACGCCAGCGCCCCGCCCAGCTGGCCCGCTGTGGCCAACACGCCGGCCTGCAGCTCCACCACGGGTGTTTCGTAGCGGCTGGCGAGCGCCAGCCCCTCGCTGCGGCTCAACGCGGCCGTGCCCCAGCGCAGCGCTTGTGACAGCTGGCCCTGATCCAGCGCGTTCCTCGCCAGCGCACGCTCCACGTCGATGCATTGGCGCTGGTTGTTGGACTGCTCGGCCTGGTGCAGCGCCTGCAGGAAACGTGTGTTGCTTTGCTCATAACGGCCGGCGGCGCCGAGGAACACGCCCAGCGCATGGTTCAGTTTGAATTCGGTGCCGTGCAGGTGCAGGCGCCGGTGCACCGGGTCGATCGGCGCCAGCAGCACCAGTGCTTGCTCCACCATGCGCAGCGCATCGGTCACCTCGCGCCGCAGCCAATGCATGATCGCCTGCGCCCAGCACAGCTCGGCTTCGATCTCGGGCAGGCCGGCGCGCTGCGCCTGCAAGATGCCTTGCAAGGTGACGCGCCACGCCTCGTCATGCAGGCGGTTTTCCACCAGCAGCAGTTGCTGCAACACAGCCAGCATGGCGCGCTGGCCATCCTCTTCGGCCAGCGGTTCCATCTCGTCGCGCAGCGCAGCCAGGCGCGCGTCGACTGCCGCAGCGGCCAGCACGCTGGCGGCGGCGAAGTAGGCGTCAAAGGCATCGCGGCGACGGCCCGCGTCGC
>JACMKJ010000576.1 GCA_014380155.1 Rhizobacter sp.
GCCACCACCACCCTTACCGCCATGATGGCCGCCGGTGCGCTCGCCGCCTTCGCCCTTGCAGCGCGTGCGCTCGGGCACGGAGCCTCGCCGCACAAGCTCGCGGCCTGGGGCGTGCTCGCCGGCCTGTTCGCGTTCTCGTGCGTGATCTTTGCCGAGCCGCTGGGCTCGACCGCGCTGTTTCGCCTGGGTGCGACGGTGATCGGCTTCGGTGGCGGCTTGTTTTCAGTCGGCACGCTGACAGCCGCGATGAACCTCGAAAACGACGGCCTCAACGGCCTGGCACTTGGCGCATGGGGCGCGGTGCAGGCCACGTGTGCGGGCGTGTCGATCGCCGCTGGCGGCGCCATTCGCGACATCGTCTCGGGCCTGGCCACACAAGGTGCATTGGGCTCGGCCCTGAGCAGCCCGGCCACCGGCTACAGCTTCGTCTACCACCTCGAGCTTTACCTGCTGTTTGCGACGCTCATCGCGATCGGCCCGCTCGTGCGCACGGCGCGCCAGGCGCCCCGCACCCCACCCACGGGCAAGTTCGGCTTGGCCGAATTGCCCAGCTGATCACCCACCCGAGAGGAGCCCCCCATGGAAACCGGAGCCATCACGTCGTACATCGACGTGGCGCAAATCGTGTTGTACGTCTTCTGGGTCTTCTTCGCAGGGCTCATCTACTACCTGCACCGAGAAGACAAGCGCGAGGGCTACCCGCTGGAGTCTGACCGCACCGACCGCTCGGGCGGCCGCGTCAAGGTGCAGGGCTGGCCGAGCGTGCCCGAGCCCAAGACCTACCTGCTGCGCGATGGCCGTGTGGTGCACTCGCCCAACTTCCGCGGCTCGAACCAACCGCTGGGCGGCACGCCGAGCGTCGGCCACCTGGGCGCACCGCTGGAGCCGAATGGCGACCCGATGCTCGCGGCCATCGGCCCGGGGTCATACGCCGATCGTGCCGACCTCGCCGACACCACGGTTGAGGGCGACGCGCGCATCGTGCCGCTGCGCGTGGCCCCTAGCTTAGAGGTCTCTGGGCACGACCCCGACCCGCGCGGCTTGCCGGTGATCGGCGCCGATGGCGCGGTGGCGGGTGTGGTGCGCGACCTGTGGGTCGACCGGGCGGAGGTGCTGTTCCGCTACCTCGAGGTCGAGGTGCCTGTGCCGGGCGGCAGCCGCCATGTGCTGTTGCCGGTGAACTTCTCACGCATCGACACCCGTCAGGTCAAGGTGCGCTCCATTCTCGCGGCGCAGTTTGCGCAGGTACCGGCCACACGCAACCCCGATGCCGTCACGCTGCTCGAAGAAGACAAGATCATGGGCTACTACGGCGGCGGCACGCTGTATGCCACGCCCGACCGCCAGGAGCCGCTGCTGTGATCACCAATTCTCAAGCCCGAGACGACGCTCCCGAGTACGAATTCGAGGCCGAGCCGGGCCTGCCCGAGCCGCTGCCTCAGGGCGAGCGCCTGCTCTGGCAGGGCTCGCCCGACTGGCGCGTGATGGCACGCGAGGCCCTGCACACGCGCATGTTGTCGGTCTACTTTGCGGTGCTGCTCGCCTGGCGCGGCGCCACCGTGCTGTCGAACGGCAGCAGCTGGCTCGACGCCGGTGTGGCGGTGCTGTGGCTGCTGCCGCTGGCCGTGATGGCGATTGCCGTGCTCTCGCTGATGGCCTGGCTGATCGCACGCACCAGCGTCTACACCATCACCGACAAGCGGGTGGTGATGCGCATCGGCGTGGTGCTGACCATCACCTTCAACCTGCCGCACACGCAGATCGAATCGGCCGGCCTGCGCACCAACGCCGACGGCAGCGGCGACGTGACCTTGTTGCTCAACGACGCCGACCGCATCGCCTACGTGCACCTGTGGCCGCACGCGCGCCCATGGCACCTCAAGCGAAGCCAGCCGATGCTGCGCGCATTGCCACAAGCGCGTTCCGTGGCGACCATCTTGTCGGCTGCGCTGGCCGAATCGGCCGGTGTCGCCCCCACAGCCCTGCGGGCCGTCGTCGTGCCACCGAAGCAGGCCCAAGCCCCCCGGGGCAACCAGCAACTGGCCGCGTGACGCCATGAACACCAACACCTTGCCTCCCATCCGCTTCCCACGGGCGCCGCTGTTCGCGCTCGGCGCGCTGGTGTTCGCCTCGATCGTCGCGGTTGCGGCAGTTCGCCTGACGGGCGTGGGCTTCGTGCGTGTGCCGGTCGCTCCGACCGTGGTGGTGCGCGAGTTCCGCTTCGAAGACCGGCCCGACGGCAGCATCGTCGTGCTCGACGCGAGCGGCCAGCGCTTGATCCACACCGTCGAGCCTGCGAGCAACGGCTTTCTGCGCGGCACCATGCGCGGCCTGGCACGTGAGCGCATGCGACAGGGCGTGGGCCGCGAGTTGCCGTTTCGCATGATCGGCCACAGCGACGGCAAGCTCACGCTCGAAGACCCGGGCACCGGCCGGCGTGTCGACCTGGGCTCGTTCGGCCCGACCAACGCCGCGGTGTTCGCCAGCCTCATGGCCAGCCCGGCCCATTGACTTGAAGAGGTAACCCAAATGCAAGCTTCTGCTGCAGTTCAACCCAAGGCCCCGATCAACGTGGCCACCCGCACCGCCCTGCAAGACACGGTGCTGACGCCGCGCTTCTACACCACCGACTTCGCGGCGATGGACAAGATCGACGTGAGCGCGATCCGCCCGCAATGGGAGGCGCTGATGAACGAGTTCCGCGTCGACACCAACACCGACCACTTCCAGCGCCCGGCCGACCTGATGGCCGACTGCTCCGACCTGCCACCCGCGCTGTACAAGGAGTTCTCCGACTTCCTGATCAGCTCGATCACCTCCGAGTTCTCGGGCTGCGTGCTCTACGCCGAGATCAGGAAGCGGGTCAACAACCCCGACATGAAAGAGCTGTTCGGCTTCATGGCGCGCGACGAGTCGCGCCACGCGGGCTTCATCAACCAGTGGCTGAAAGACTTCGGCATCGGCGTCGACCTGGGCTTTCTGGCGCGTGCCAAGAAGTACACCTACTTCCGCCCGAAGTTCATCTTCTACGCGACCTACCTGTCAGAGAAGATCGGCTACGCCCGCTACATCGCGATCTACCGCCAGGTCGAAAAACACCCCGAGCTGTGCTTCCACCCCATCTTCAAGTGGTTCGAGCTGTGGTGCAACGACGAGTTTCGCCACGGCGAGGCCTTTGCGCTGCTGCTGCGCGCCAACCCGAAGCTGCTGCGCGGCGTCAACAAGCTGTGGATCCGCTTCTTCGTGCTGGCGGTGTTTGCCACCATGTACGTGCGCGACCACCAGCGGCCCGAGATGCACGACGCGATGGGGCTCGACCCGACCGCCTACGACTTCACCGTCTTTCGCATCACCTCCGAGATCACCAAGCAGGTGTTCCCGCTCACGCTCAACCTCGACGACCCGCGCTTCCACGCCGGGCTGGAGAAGCTGCGCAAG
This sequence comes from Rhizobacter sp., assembly GCA_014380155.1. Lineage (GTDB taxonomy): Bacteria > Pseudomonadota > Gammaproteobacteria > Burkholderiales > Burkholderiaceae_C > Rhizobacter. Next base: position 3,439 of record JACMKJ010000576.1, read on the forward strand.
ATCTCGGTCGCGACCGAAGCGGCCAAGGCGCGTGGCGGCCTGGTGGGTGTCGTGAAGCGTGTCGGGCTGGGCCTCGCGGCGGGCTTCACGTTTGCGCGTCTGTACTGCCTGCCGGCCAAGCGCAACGAGCTGCCGCAAAACGTGCGCCTCGCGCCGACCTGGTAACGCCGCATGTCGGTCTACCTGCTGCCCATCGCTTTCACGCTGTTCGCGTGGTGGTTCAGCACGGGGGTGATCCTGTACCTGAATGGCCTGCCCCGCCGAACACACCCGTGGACGATGCTCAGCGCCACCGTGCTGCTGGGTGTGGCGCTGTTCGGCCTGGCGGCCACACGCGACGACACGCGTGTCAGCGGCGCCTACCTGGCCTTCACCTGCGCGCTGCTGGTCTGGGCCTGGCAAGAGGTGGCCTTTCTGCTGGGCTACGTGACCGGGCCGCGGCGCACGCCCTGCCCTCTAGGCGCGACCGGTTGGCGCCGCGCCGGCCTGGCCCTGCAGACGCTGTTGCACCACGAGCTGGCGTTGATCGTGCTCGGTAGCGCCGTCGTCGCGCTCACCTGGGGCGGTGCCAACCCCACCGGCCTTGCCACCTTCGCCATCTTCTGGGTGATGCGCCTGAGCGCCAAGCTCAACGTCTTTCTCGGCGTGCGCAACCTCAGTGAAGACTTCCTGCCGGCGCACCTGAAATACCTGCAGACCTACTTCCGCCGCGCGCCGATGAACGCACTGTTCCCGCTTTCGGTGCTGGCCTCGACATGGTTCGCGGTGTTGTTGTGGCAAGCGGCCCATGCGCAAGGCGTGAGCGCCTTCGAGGCGACCGCCCTCAGCCTGGCCGGCACCCTGCTCAGCCTGGCCATCCTGGAGCACTGGTTCATGGTCTTGCCGCTGCCTTCACAGGCGCTCTGGCATTGGGGTTTACGCTCGAGAACTGTCGAACCACCGGCATAGAATTCGCCGTATGAAATACACGGTCCATCAGCCCGAACGCACCACGCTCGAAGGATGGACCGCATGAGCCGTTCACTCGTCGAGCATCCCGACCTCGCGGCCTTGTCCGCTTGGGCGCCCGAGCTCGCAAAGACATTCGTTTCTCTCGCCAGCGACATCGCCCTCGTCATCGACGAAGACGGTGTGATCCGCAACGTGGCGCAAGTCAGCGCCGAGCCGATCGCCCCCGGCGCCTACCAGTGGGTCGGGCGCGCGTGGGTCGATACCGTCAGTGGCGAGACGCGGCCCAAGATCGAAAACCTGCTGAAGGAAGTGGCGAGCACCGGCATTGCCCGCAGGCGCGAGGTCAACCACCCGCTGAGCGCCGACAGCAGCATCCCTGTCGCCTACACCGCGATCCGCCTGGGCGACAACGGCCCGGTGCTCGCGGTCGGCCGCGACATGCGCACCATCGCGGCCATCCAGAAGCGTTATGTCGAGTCGCAACAAGAGATGGAGCGCGGCTACTGGCAGGCGCGCCAGGCCGAAGCGCGCTACCAGTTGCTGTTCCAGGTGGCCACCGATGCGGTGGCCGTGGTCGACGGCGAGACGCTGCAGATCGTCGAAGCCAACCAGGCTGCAGCCACGCTGTTTGGCACCGCCGCCGAGCAGCTGAAAGGCCAACACGTCGGCGCCGGTTTCGAGCACCACTCGCGCGGCGCCGTCAACGAATTGTTTGGCAATGCACGCGCCACCGGCCAGAGCGGCGAAATCCGCGCGCGGCTGCAAGGCACTCTGACCAGCACCAGCGTGGTGGCCACGCCGTTTCGCAGCGACGACACCATGCGGCTCCTGGTGCGCATGCGCGCGATCGACGCCGCCAGCCCGACCGCTGCCCTCAACAAGACGCTCGCCCGACTGGTCGACGACGCGAGCGATGGCGTCGTCGTCACCGATTCGAGCGGCCGCATCCTGGTCGCCAACCCCGCGTTCCTGGCACTGGCCGGGCTCGGCAACGAAGCGCAGGCCAAGGGCCAGCCGCTGATGAGCTGGCTGGGCCTGAGCGACCAACCGCTGGCCGCGCTGGTGGCCAAGGTGCGGCGCGACGGCATCGCCCGGCAGATCCCCTCGCGCGTGAAGCGCGGCGCGGCCTCTGAAGTGCCAGTCGAGACCTCGGCGGCCTTGCTGACCGAAGGCGATCAGGAGTGCATCGGCTTCACGATTCGCCCCACCGCCAGCCCGGCCATCAACGAAGCCGCCAGCGATGGCCTGTCGCGCGTGTTTCGCGCGGGCATCGCAGCACTGGGCGCACGGCTCGGCGAGCGCGAGCGGGCTGCACTCGCGAGCCAGGCCGCCGCGCTGCTCGGCGTCAGCATGGAAAGCCTGGCGCAGCCGGTCGAGCACGAGACGGGTGACAAGTAGTGCTCAACAGCCCAGCCTTCGGCCAGGCAGACCTCACCAACTGCGAACGTGAGTTGATCCACCTTGCGGGCTCGGTGCAACCGCACGGCCTGCTGCTGGCGTTGCGCGAACCGGAGCTGCGCATCATCCAGGCCAGCGCCAACGTGCAGGTGTTGCTGGGCGTGCATGTCGAGGGCTTGCTGAAACAATCCGTGGCCGAGCTGGGCGGCGACATCCAGGCCAACATCCGGCAGGTGTGCGCCGAAGCGAGCGACCTCGCCGAGCCGGTGCCACTGCGCTGCAAGGTTCAGGTTGCCGGCCAACAGCGCCACTTCGAAGGCACGCTGCACCGTGTGCGCGGTGCCGATGGCGGCGGCGTGCTGCTGGTCGAGATCGAGCCGGTGGGCCCCGAGCACGTGCAGGTGCAGACGGTCGACATCCCGGGCCCGCAGCTGCGCGAGCTGCTCGGCGCCGCGGTGCAGCGCTTCAGCGCCGCATCGGCGATCGGCACGCTTGCCGATGGTGTTGTGCGGTGCTTCCGCGACATGCTCGGCTACGACCGCGTCATGGTCTACAAGTTCGACCCCGACGGCCACGGCAAGATCATTGCCGAGGCGCGTGACCCGCGGCTCGAATCGCTGCTCGGCCACCACTACCCGGCCTCCGACATCCCGCAGCGTGCGCGTGAGCTCTACCTGCGCAACCGGCTGCGCGTGCTGGTCGACGTGCACTACGAGCCCTCGCCGCTGGTGCCGCGCCAGCTGCCAGGCTCGGGCGAAGAGCTCGACATGTCGATGTGCCAGCTGCGCAGCATGTCGCCACTGCACCTGCAGTACCTCAAGAACATGGGTGTGACGGCCACGCTCGTAGTGTCACTGGTGCGCGAGGGAAAGTTGTGGGGGCTGATCGCGTGCCACCATTACTCACCGCGCAACCTGCGTTTTGCCGTGCGAGCTGCAGCCGACCTGCTGGCCGAAGTGACCGCAACCCGCATCGCCGCGATCGAGAACTACGCACATGCGCAGGTGGCGATCCAGGTCCGCCGGCTCGAGCAGCGCCTGGTCGAAGCCACGTCGACCGAGGGCGACTGGCGGCTGGCGCTGTTTCGCAACCCGCGCACCCTGCTGCAGCCACTCGAAGCCACCGGTGCCGCACTGTTTCACGAGGGCGAGCTGCTCACCGCGGGCGAGGCTCCCTCCACCGCCGAGCTGCGCGCGCTGATGCAATGGATCGACACGCAGGCGCTCGACGGCGGCTTCAACTGCTCGTCTGTGTCTCGCGCCAATCCCGCGTTCGACTCCCTCACGCCGATGGCGAGCGGGGTGCTGGCCGTCAAGCTCTCGACCACCAAGCCCGACTACCTGATGTGGTTCCGCAAGGAGCAACTGCTCACGGTCACCTGGGCCGGCGACCCGTCGAAGCCGATGGTCGCCAACAACCCGATGGAGTTGTCACCGCGCAGCTCGTTCGCGGCCTGGTCGGAGATCGTGCGTGGCACCGCGCTGCCGTGGTCAAACGGCGAGCTCGCGCTGGGCCGCGCCTTCGGCGCCTCGCTGGTCGACATCATCGTGCAGATCAATGCCGTGCGGCTGCTCATCGCCGAGCATCAGCTGGCGCAGGTGCGCACCACCGTGGGCAGCTCGGTCGAGCCGGTCGTCATCGGTGATGCGAGCGGGCGAGTGCTGTTCACCAACGACGCGTTTTCCGCGCTCATCGCGCAGTCGCCATCGACATCGACGCACAACCTGCCCAACCTCTTCACTCAGCCCGATCTGGTGGCCAAGGTGCTGGTCTCGCTCGGCCAGGAGCGACAGCCCTGGCGCGGCGAACTTCAGCTGGCGCTCAAGGGCGGCAAGACACTGCCGGTGGCTGTGCGCGCCGAGGTCGTGCCGGCACGCGACGGCACGGTGCTCGGGTTTTTCATGATCTTCGTCGACCTCACCGACACCCAGCGGGCCACCGAAGCGCGCCGGCATCTAGAACAGTCGTTGTCACAGGTGGTCGAGGAGGCACCGGCACGCCAGGCTGCGCAGCCGGGGGGTGTGGGCTCGCAGCGAGGCGACTTGATGGGGGCGATCCTCGCCAACGCGAGCCTCGCAGCGATGGACATTGCCGATGGCAGCAGCCCGCCCACGGTTGCACCGCTGCTGCAGGAGCTTGAGGCGTCGACGCGGCGCGCCACGCAGCTGTACGGGCGGATCAAGCTGCTGTCTTGAGCGCGCGGTGGGCGCCACTCCTGACGCCCCCACCGCGTGCAACCGTCAAGACGGCAAGAAGTCGACCGGCCAGGTGACCACGATCTGCTCGACCGCCTTGGCACCAAAGTCGAACTGCTTGATGCGGGCCAGCAGCTTGCGCTCCAGCTCGGGGTTCTTCAGCTCGCTCGACTCGATGCGCACGTCGGCCACCTCGCCCGAGGGCGCGATGGTCAGCTTGAGCACCACCTTGCCTTGCAGGCTCGGGTCTTCGCGCAGCGCGCGGTTGTAGATGGCGTAGATCGCGCCTTTGTTGCGCTCGAAGACGAGCTTGATCTCTTCGATGGAGCGCGAGGCCTTGCCGCCGGCTGCACGTTGCAGCGTGCCGCCCTTGCCACCGCCACCACCTTGGCCGGAGCCGGCACCCGTGCCGCCCGCGCCACCTCCCCCTGCACCCCCACCGCCGCC
>JACMKJ010000577.1 GCA_014380155.1 Rhizobacter sp.
GTCGAACTCGTAGCCCTGGAGCTGGTCGTAGCAGGTGCCGCAGCTGACCACCACCGTCTTGATGTCCAGGTAGTTCAGCGTGTTGGCCACCCTGTGGAACAGCACGCGGTTGTCGGTGATGATCTTCTCGGCCTTGTCGAACTGGCCACTGCCCTTTTGCGGGTAACCGCAGCACAGGTAACCCGGCGGTAGCACCGTCTGCACACCGGCATGCCAGAGCATGGCCTGCGTGGCCAGGCCGACCTGCGAGAACAGACGCTCCGAACCACAGCCCGGGAAGTAAAACACCGCTTCGGTGTCGGCCGTGGTCGTCTTCGGGTTGCGAATGATCGGGACGTAGTTCTTGTCTTCGATGTCGAGCAGTGCGCGCGCCGTTTTCTTCGGCAGGCCACCCGGCAGCTTCTTGTTGATGAAGTGGATCACCTGCTCTTTGATGGGAGCCGTGCCCACTGAGGACTTGGGTGCCGCCGTCTGCTTCTTGGCCAGGCCACGCAGCAGATTGTTGGCGCTGCGCTGCACCTTGAAGCCCACGTCGACCATCAGCGTTCGCAGGAACTTGATGGTCTCGGGATTGGTGGTGTTGAGCATCAACATCGCCAGCTTGTTGCCAGGCCGGAAGCTCTTCTTGCCCATCTTGCGCAACAGATTGCGCATGTTCATCGACACGTCGCCGAAGTCGATATCGACCGGGCAAGGGCTCAGGCACTTGTGGCACACCGTGCAGTGGTCGGCCACGTCTTCGAATTCTTCCCAGTGCTTGATGCTCACACCGCGGCGTGTCTGCTCTTCGTACAAGAAGGCTTCGACCAAAAGCGAGGTCGCGAGGATCTTGTTGCGCGGGCTGTACAGCAGGTTGGCGCGCGGCACGTGCGTCGCACACACCGGCTTGCACTTGCCGCAGCGCAGGCAGTCTTTCATCGAGTTGGCGATGTCGCCAATGTCGCTCTGCTGCATGATCAGCGACTCATGCCCCATCAGGCCGAAGCTCGGCGTGTAGGCGTTGGTCAGGTCGGCCTTGAGTGCGTCGTTGCGCAGCAGCTTGCCCTTGTTGAAGCGGCCCTCGGGGTCGACCTTTAACTTGTAGGCGGTGAAGGCTGCAATCTCGTCTTCGGTCAGGAACTCGAGCTTGGTGATGCCGATGCCGTGCTCGCCCGAGATCACACCATCAAGGCTGCGCGCCAGCTTCATGATGCGCGCCACGGCCTCGTGCGCCGTTTGTAGCATCTCGTAGTTGTCGCTGTTGACCGGGATGTTGGTGTGCACGTTGCCGTCGCCGGCATGCATGTGCAACGCCACCCACACGCGGCCGCGCAACACCTCCTTGTGGATGCGGATGCACTCGTCGACGATGGGCTTCAGGGCCGAGCCGGCAAAGATGTCTTGCAGCTTGGCGCGGACCTGCGTCTTCCACGAAGCGCGCAGCGAGTGGTCTTGCAAGGCCACGAAATAGCTGCGGCCGGTTTGCGGGTCAAGCGCGTCGAGGTCGTTCAGCCACAGCTGCCACAGCGAGCGCACCTCGCGCAGCAGCACCAGGGCCTGCTGCACACGGTCTTCGAGCAACTCGGCGGAGGCGATCTCGCCGGCATCGTCGCTCTTGCCCAGCGGCAGGTTGCCGGTCTCGAAGAAGTTTTCCAGCGCATCGACCAGCGCCAGCTTGTTGCGCAAGCTCAGCTCGATGTTGATACGCTCGATGCCGTTGGTGTACTCGCCCATGCGCGGCAGCGGGATCACCACGTCTTCGTTCACCTTGAACGCATTTGTGTGCTTGCTGATGGCGGCGGTGCGCTTGCGGTCGAGCCAGAACTTCTTGCGCGCATCGGCGCTCACCGCGACGAAGCCTTCACCGGCGCGGCTGTTGGCGATGCGCACCACTTCGCTCGTGGCGCGCGCCACCACGTCGGGGTCGTCGCCGGCGATGTCGCCCACCAACACCATCTTGGGCAGGCCGCCGCGTTTGCTCTTGGTCGCGTAACCCACGGCCTTGAGGTATCGGTCGTCCAGGTGCTCCAGGCCGGCGAGGATGGCGCCACCCGCCTTCGCCTCCGCGAACATGAAGTCCTTGATCTCGACGATCGAGGGCACGGCATCGTGTGCGTTGCCGAAAAATTCGAGACACACCGTGCGCGTGTGTGCCGGCATCTTGTGCACCACCCAACGTGCGCTGGTGATCAGGCCGTCGCAGCCTTCCTTCTGGATGCCGGGCAGGCCGGCGAGGAACTTGTCGGTGACGTCCTTGCCCAGGCCCTCCTTGCGGAACGCGGCGCCCGGGATGTCGAGCCGCTCGGTGCGCTCGAGCTTCTTGCCGCTGGCGTCGAAGTACTTCAGCTCGAAGCTGACCTCGCGCGCGTCGTGGATCTTGCCGAGGTTGTGGTTCAGGCGCGTGACCTCGAGCCACTTGGCTTCGGGCGTCACCATCCGCCACGAGGCGAGGTTGTCGAGCGCCGTGCCCCAGAGCACCGCCTTCTTGCCGCCGGCGTTCATGGCGATGTTGCCGCCGATGCACGACGCCTCCGCCGAGGTCGGATCGACGGCGAACACGTAGCCGGCACGCTCGGCAGCCTCGGCGACGCGCTGGGTGACGACGCCGGCCTCCGTCCAGATCGTCGCGACCTCGCCGTCGACGCCAGGCAGCGCCCGCATCTCGACCTCGGTCAGCGCCTCCAGCTTTTCGGTGTTGATGACCGCGCTCGCCCAGGTCAGCGGGATCGCGCCGCCGGTGTAGCCGGTGCCGCCGCCGCGCGGAATGATGGTCAGGCCGAGCTCGATGCAGCCGGCGACGAGGCCGGCCATCTCGGCTTCGCTGTCCGGCTTCAGGACGACGAACGGGTATTCGACGCGCCAGTCGGTGGCGTCGGTCACGTGCGAGACGCGCGACATGCCGTCGAACTGGATGTTGTCCTTGCCGGTCACGCGCGACAGCGTGCGGACGGTGCGCTTGCGCAGGTCCCAGACGGCGCGAAACTGCGCCGCGAAGGCGTCGACCGCGGCCCGCGACAGCTCGAGCAGCTCGGCGACGGCGGCATCGCGGCCGGTATCGGCATCGGGCGTGCGGCGCTTCTCGACCTCGCCGAGGCGATGCTGGAGAGCCTCGATCAGCTGGGCGCGCCGGCGCGGGTTGTCGAGCAGGTCGTCCTGGAGGTACGGATTCCTCTGCACCACCCAGATGTCGCCCAGCACCTCGTACAGCATGCGTGCCGAGCGGCCGGTGCGGCGCTCGCTGCGCAGCAGGCCCAGGACCTCCCAGGCGCGCGCGCCGAGCAGGCGGATGACGATCTCCCGGTCGGAGAACGAGGTGTAGTTGTAGGGGATCTCGCGGATGCGCTCCGGCGGCGCCGGCAGCATGCCGGTGGCGGCAACAAGGTGATCGGGGCGTGCAGGGGCATTCATGGGCTGGATCGATGTTACCGCAGCGCAGCATTCGCGCTTGTCAGACACCGCCGCACCTATGGAAATCCCTCTAACGGCGCAGCGGGCAAACGGTGTTTA
>JACMKJ010000578.1 GCA_014380155.1 Rhizobacter sp.
ACCAGGCTTCACGCCCACAACGCTGAATGCTTCGACTTTGTCGCCAACGGTTTTCATGCTCAGTACTCCTGCTTGGTTGAGATAGGAAGCTATCAAAGCTTCACGAACGATGCAGTGTACCTATATGCGAATGATTCGCAATTTGCACTGGCTAAGAGCCTCATAGGCAAAAGCAAAGGGGTGTTCACCGCTCTGTCATCGCGGCGAACTCCGGGATTCACTTGTGCCGTTTGTTGTCGCAGTGGTTCACTGCGTGAGGCCGCGCCGGGTGTTCGGCCCGGCGGCCGACCCACTTTGGTATCTGCATAACTTTGCTTCGCCAAGTGAGCAGATCCCCGCTTCGCGAACTTGTGTCGACAAGAAAGGAGGCAAAGAAGCGACCCCGGCGGACTCGGCCCTCGCTGTGCGAGGGCTGCCTTGCGCTGCTCGGTCTTTGCGGGTCGGGCAGAACTCGCTACGCGGCCTGCGGCCGCTGCGCTCAAACAACCGCCCGAAGTCAGTTATGGATGCGCGCTGCGCGCGCCCCGCAAAGCCCTGCGCTGCTCAGCTCGTCCGAAGGGGGAGACGAACACCAGCGGGCCTCGCTGCGCGAGGCTTGGTCGCTTCGCGCCGATGCGAAGCGAGGCGTGACACGAGGCCGAAGGCGAGCCTTCTCTTGGGCCCCTTGGTGAGTCGTCGAGCAGCGCAGGGCTTTGCAGCAGTGCGCGTCAGCGCACATCAAAGACTGACTTCGCGCCGCCTGTCTGAACGCAGTGAGCGCAGCGAACGAAGTGAGTTCGGCGCGGCTGCTCAGACCGAGCAGCGCAGAGCAGTCGGCCCTAGGCCGACCGACGAGCAGGGTCGCCTTTTCTTTGGTGACTTTCTTTTGGCGAAGCAAAAGAAAGTTACTGCCCTGTCGGGGGCACATCCCGACGCGGTCTCACGCAGTGGGAAGAACACACCACGCGAAGCGGCACAAACCTGGATTCCCGCCCCCGCCGGAATGACACCCGATGAATGACCGCCCCCTCCTAACCCGCGACCTCCTGGTCCTGACCGCATTAACGGGCTGGGCCCTGGCCCTCCCCCACTACGGCAGCGAGTTCGTGGTCTCCATGGCCCTCACCTGCCTGATGTACGTCGCCCTCTCGTCGAGCTGGAGCCTCTTCTGCGGCAGCACCCGCTACATGTCGCTCGCGACAGCCGCCTTCTTCGGCCTCGGCGCCTACACAGGCGCACTCACCATCGAGCAACTCCCCTGGCCCATCGTCATCGCCCTGGGCGCCACCATCGCAGCAGCGGTCGCGATCGTGATGGGCGCCGCCGTGCTGCACCTGCGCGGCACCTACTTCGCGGTGCTCACCTTCGGCATGACCGAGCTGATCCGCCACGCCATCACCTACTGGGAAAAATCGGTCACCGGCACGGTGGGCCGCGTGCTCACCGTGGTGCCCGAGCGCGACACCATCTACCTCACCGTGCTCGCGCTCGCGGTGCTGGCCGTGCTCACCTCCATCGTCGTGCGCCGCAGCCGTTTCGGCCTGGCCCTGCAAGGCATCGGCTTCGACGAACAGCGTGCCCAAACCCTCGGCGTCAACACCCGCCTGGTGAAGATCGCCGGCTTTGCCATCACCGCCGCGTTTGCCGGCGCAGTGGGTGCCGCCATGAGCGTGCGCTGGACCTACATCGACCCGATGACTGTGTTCAACCCCTTCATCGGCTTTCAGACCGTGCTCATCGCGCTCATCGGCGGCGCGGCCACGCTGTGGGGGCCGCTGATCGCCGCCATCGTGTTCAGCCTGCTGGCCGAAACGCTGCGCCTGCAACTGCCGCAGCTCTACATGGTGACGCTGGGCCTGCTGCTGATCGTGTGCGTGCTCTACCTGCCGGGCGGGCTGGCCTCGCTGCGCGCGCAGACCTTCACCCAATGGGGCAACGACCTGCGCACCTGGTGGGCCGAGCGGCGCGCGCCGAAGAAGGCGACCACGACATGAACGGCCACCCGCTGCTCGAAGCCCGCGAGGTCACCGTGCGCTTTGGCGGGCTCACCGCTGTCGACGCCGTCAGCGCCGCCTTTGCGCCCGGCGAGCTGGTGGGCATCATCGGCCCCAACGGTGCGGGCAAGACCACCTTCTTCAACGCACTCTCTGGCGTGATCGCGCCGACCTCGGGTGAATTGTTCGCCCTCGACCAGCGTCTCACCGGCGCGCAGCCGCACCGTTTTGCGCAGCAGGGTGTGGCGCGCACCTTCCAGACGCCGCGTGTGTTTGCCGAGCTGAGCGTGGCGGCCAACATCGGCTTCGGTCTGCAGTTTGCCGGCCGCAAGCGGCAGGCCTCGTGGTTGCTGAAAGACGAGACCAGCATCCTCAGCCTGATCGGCCTGAGCGCGCAGGCCGCGTTGCCCGCGGCTGCCATCACGCCCTCACAACAACGCCTGCTGGAGATCGGCATGGCGCTCGCGACGCGGCCCAGGCTGCTGCTGCTCGACGAGGTGGCCGCCGGCCTGACGGAGAACGAGGTCGACGCCATGGGCCAGCTGATCCGCCGCCTGCGCGACGAGCTCGACCTCACGGTGATCTGGATCGAACACGCCGTGACCACGCTGCTCAAGTATGTGGAGCGCGTGATCGTGTTGCACCAGGGCCGCAAGATCGCCGACGGCACGCCCGCCGAGGTGGTGCGCAACGCCGAGGTGGTCGAGGCCTATCTGGGTGACGAAATGGTGGAGGCCGCGTGAACAACGACATCGAACAGGTGTTGAACCGAAAGCTCGCCCACCTGAAGGTCGAAGGCCTCTCAGCCGGCTACGGCCCCTTCATGGTGCTGCGCGAACTTTCGCTCGAAGCGCGGCCCGGGCTCACCGTGATCCTCGGCCCCAACGGCGCGGGCAAGACCACGCTGCTGAAAGCCATCAACGGCTTGATCCCGCGCAGCGGCACGCTGCGGCTCGACGGCCAAGTGATCGAACCCGATGCCAAGACCTCCGAGATCGTGAAGCTCGGCCTCGCCCTCGTGCCCGAAGGCCGGCAGCTCTTCCCGCAGATGAGCGTGGCCGAAAACCTGGAGCTGGGCGGCTGGCTCGTGAGCCCCACCGAGCGTGCGCAGCGCCTGCAGCTGGCCTTCAAAGACTTCCCCAAACTGGCAGAACGCGCCCGCCAACTGGCCGGCACCATGAGCGGCGGTGAGCAGCAGATGGTGGCTGTGGCGCGCGCCATGATGAGCGCGCCGCGCCTCTTGATGCTCGATGAACCCTCGCTCGGCCTCGCGCCGAAGATGGTCGACGAGCTGCTCGCCATCGCACGCCGCATTGCCGACGCCGGCACCACCGTGCTGATGGTCGAGCAGAACGTGCGCAAGGCACTCGCCGTGGCAGACCGCGGCTATGTGCTCGAACGCGGCCGCCTGGTCGCCAGCGGCGCGGCGAACCTGCTCGCCCGCTCCACCGTCATCCGCCACGCTTACCTGGGCAAGGCCGCAAGCGCCTCTGCCACCTCATCCACCGACCCCAAGGAGAAGACCATGTCTGACCTCACCATGCTCATCAACGGCCTGGCCGTTTCTGCCGAGAAGGGCGCCACCTTCGAGCGCCGCAACCCGCTCGACGGCAGCGTGGCGACACGCGCACCCGCTGCCAGCGAAGCCGATGCGGTGGCTGCCGTGGAAGCCGCCGCCGAGGCCTTCAAGACCTGGAGCCAGACCGGCCCCACCGAGCGCCGCATGCTGCTGCTGAAGGCGGCTGATGCGCTCGAAGCCAAGACACCGCAGTTCATCGAAGCCGTGGCCGCCGAGACCGGCGCCACCGGCATGTGGGCCGGCTTCAACGTGCACCTGGCCGCCGGCATGATCCGCGAGGCGGCGGCGCTCACCACGCAGATCAGCGGCGAGGTGATCCCGTCTGACGTGCCGGGCTCGCTGGCCATGGGCATGCGCCAGCCGGCCGGCGTGGTGGTGGGCATTGCACCGTGGAATGCGCCGGTGATCCTGGGCACGCGCGCCATCGCCGTGCCGCTCGCCTGCGGCAACACCGTGGTGCTGAAAGGCAGCGAGAACTGCCCGCGCACGCACCAGCTGATCGTCGAAGCATTTCAAGACGCCGGCCTGCCCCCAGGCGTGGTGAACTACATCACCAACGCGCCAGCCGATGCGGGGCGTGTGGTCGAAGCGATGGTGGCGCACCCGGCCGTGCGGCGCGTCAACTTCACCGGCTCCACCCGCGTGGGCAAGCTCATCGCGATGACCTGCGCCAAGTACCTGAAACCGGTGGTGCTCGAACTCGGCGGCAAGGCGCCGCTGGTGGTGCTGGACGATGCGAACCTCGGCGACGCGGTGAACGCTGCCGCCTTCGGCGCGTTTGCCAACTCGGGGCAGATCTGCATGTCAACCGAGCGCCTGATCGTCGACAAGAAGATTGCCGACGACTTTGTGTCGCTCTTTGTCAAGAAGGCCAAGGGCCTGCCCCTCGGTGACCCGCGCAAGCCCGAGCCAGTGGTGCTGGGCTCGGTGATCGGCATGGGCACGGTGGAGCACTGCAACGCGCTGATCGACGACGCGCTCGCCAAGGGCGCCAAGCTGGTGTGCGGCGGCAAGGCCGAGAACACGCTGATGCCCGCCACCGTGCTCGACCACGTGACACCCGCCATGCGCATCTACCGCGAAGAAACCTTCGGCCCGGTGAAGTGTGTGGTGCGTGTGGACGGCGTCGACGCGGCGGTGGACTGCGCCAACGACAACGAATACGGCCTGTCAGCCGCCGTGTTCGGCCGCGACATCGCACGCGCGATGAACGTGGCGCGGCGCATCGAGAGCGGAATCTGCCACGTCAACGGGCCGACCGTGCACGACGAAGCGCAAATGCCCTTCGGCGGCGTGAAGGGCAGCGGCATCGGGCGGTTTGGCGGCAAGGCCGGCGTGGCCGAGTTCACCGAGTTGCGCTGGATCACGGTGCAGATGACGCCGCGGCACTATCCGTTTTGAGGGAGGTGACGGGGGTCTGGGCTGACGAGGCTTTGGGATGCTTCAAGGGCCGGCTACAGCTGGCATCTATGCAGCTGGTGCCGTAGTCAGCCGCGTCGCACTATGAGTCCGCTTTCTACCCTGAGCGGTCCTCCAGCCTTGCAGATTCGCCCGCCGACAGCGGCCGCTGAGCCCTGCATTCGCGCTGCTCGCGCCTTTGTGCAAAGCTCAAAAGGATCCGAGACCGACGAGACTGAATGCCCACGTCAGGGTGGAGGCTGTGCCGTCAGGCAGCTGGGCGGATCTCCGCCACCCGATCGCGCACGCAGGCTGCGATGAGCTCGCGGAACCATTGCCCAGCCGGGTCGCGTTCGCTGCGCCGGTGCCAAGCGAGCGTCGGGCGCCCGGGTGGCACGTCGATGGGCAAGGGACAGAAGGCCAGTCCATGTGTTTGTGCCAGTACCCGCCCGACCAGCTCGGGCACACTGGCCACGCGTGCCGTACCCTTCACGATGTAGGGCAAGGTTGCAAAGCGCGTGGTGCCCAAACAAACATCCCGCTGCAGGCGAGAATCCGCCAGGATGCGGTCTACCTTGCCTTCCAGGGCGCCGTCAAAGGTCACGATCAACTGCTCGCTCTTGAGGAAAGCATCAAGGGTGTGTGGCGTGTCCAGGGCGCGCACGGCCGGGTCGTACACACAGCCGTAGCCTTGGTCGAACAGCACCTCGTTCTGGTGCCAAGCGCTGAGTTCACCGAAGACCGAGAACCCGACATCCACTGAGCCGGAATCCAGGCTCTCGCGAATGTCCGTGTGGCTGACCGGCCGCGCGACGAGGCGGACGTGAGGCGCCCGCAGTGCGAGCGCACGCGCAATGGCGGCGAGGAACACGATCTCGTTGTCGTCGGAGATTCCGAGCCGGAGAGTGACGCGCGATGCCGCCGGGTCGAAGGTTTGGGGCGGTGCCGACAGCGCGTCGATCTGCGCCAAGGCCAGGCTGACGGCCGGCAGCAGGGACTCGGCGCGGGCGGTGGCCACCATGCCTCGGCCGGCCTTCACTAGCAAGGGGTCGCCGAACAGAATGCGCAGCCTGCGCAGGGCCGCACTCACAGCAGGCTGGCCAAGAAAAAGCCTTTGCGCCGCGTCCGTGACGCTGCGGTGCTGCATCAGCGCGGCGAACACCACGAGCAGGTTCAGGTCGATGGCGCCCAGGCGACGGATGGCCGCATCGTCCACCTCAGCATGATCAGCTGCGGGCGCACCCTTTGGGTTCATTCAACAGCCCTCTGGTTCATCAACCGCAGTGATGCCACGCATCAAAATGAATAGTTTGATCGATAAATCATAGCGCTCGACACTGCCGACTTTCCCAGCTGCCAAAGTCCAGGAGTCAGCAGATGAACCCATTCGTTGAAATCGTCCGCCTCCGAGTGGACCCAGCCGCGACCGAACACTTCAAGGCCATGCGCGGAGCCGCCGATGAAGCGCTGACGGCATTCGAGGGTTTTCTGGGCAGCGAACTGCTGGCCGGCCCTGACGGCACCTGGACCCTGCTCGTTCGCTGGGCGAGCCAGGCGAATGTGCAGGCCGCGCAGGCAGTGACGCTGAGCGCGCCAGGACTGCCTGCAATCTCTGCTTGGGTTTCGGTGGCTCGCGAGTTTGTCTCGTTCGAGACCGTCGAGTCGGCTCGAACGTTTACACCGGCAGCGATCGCAGCAGCGGCCGACGAGGCTTCGAACCTCGCCGTTGCGCGCCGCTTCGTCGAGCAGGGGCTTGGCCTTGCTGATATGGCCGTTTTCGACCAATGCCTGGACCCCGACATCGTGGTCGTCACCGCACTCAGCCCGCAAGGCCCGATTCAGGGTCTGGCCGCGTACAAGGCCGTCTTTGCCGGCTTTGCCGATGCTTGGCCCGTGCAATCGATGGTGATCCACGACATCTTCGCCGCCGGCGACCGCGTGGTGGTGAACTTCACGGCCACGGCTGTATTCCGCAAGGACTACTACGGTGTGAAGGCCAACGGCGTGGTCACGCCTTTGGTCGAGACGCACGTCTACACCCTGCGCGAGGGCAAGATCGTCGCCAACAGCGTGGGCGCGATCAATCTCCCTTTCGAATTCACGATGTACCCGGCCCTGAAGGACGCCGTGCTCGGTGGGTTAGCGCACTCGAACTGAGGAAGCTCCGCGTTGCCGAATGCTCTACGTCGCCCGCTGACCAAACAGCCCAACCCCCAGGAAGAGTCCATGAGTGAGACAAACAAGCTGTGTGTGGTGGCCGGCGCCGGCCCAGGTCTGGGTCTGGCAATCGCCCGGCGCTTCGCAGCCGAAGGCCATGACATCGCATTGATCGCCCGAAACGGATCGGCGCTGGAAACCGCAGCGGCGGCCCTGCGACAAGGTGGCGTGCGTGCATCCGGCTTTGCCTGCGATTTGACGAATGCGGGCGACATCGCCCGCACGTTCGACGAGATCCGCGTTGCGTTGGGCGACGCGACGGTGATGGTCTACAACGCCGCGCGCTGGAATCAGGTGCCTGCGATGTCCATCGCGCCCGACGAGTTTGCCGCGGACCTGGCTCTCGCGATCACCGGCGGCCTTGCATGTGCGCAACAGGTGTACCCGCGGATGCGCGCAGCGGGCTGCGGCAGCCTGCTGTTCACTGGCGGCGGCCTTGCGCTGGCGCCGCAGTACGGCGCCGGTGTGACGTCGCTTGTGGCGGGGAAGGCCGGCGTGCGCGGTTTTGTGTATGCACTGCACGCCGAACTGGCAGGGCAAGGAATCCGTGTCGGCACGGTCACCGTTGCAGGAATTGTCGCCCCTGGTACCCCGTTCGACCCTGACCAGATCGCCCAGCGCTTCTGGGAACTGCACTCACAGAGCGATGGACCCGTAGAGATTATTCACGACGGAAAGCCATGAAGACACCACACACCCTTCTAGCTCTGAAGCTCGTACGCGCTGCGCTGCTTGCCGCGATGACGGTCGGCACTTCGGCATGGGCACAGGGCCTGCCCCCCATCTACGACCGTACGCCGGTCGAAATCAAGGCTGCGTCTACCCTGGCCGAGTTCCCGGCGGGTACGTTCCTGGAGAACATTGCCATCGGCGAAGGCGGGACCCTCTACGTGAACAGCTACCTGGAGGGCAAGGTCTACCGCATCGGCTCCGACAGCAAGCCCAAGCTCTGGGCCAGCGTGGACGGAACCATTGCCGGGATTGCCTTGAACCCTGATGGCTCGGCGCTCGTGTCTGGCTGGATCAAGGGCAAGGTACCGGCCGTATTCGCAGTCACCGCCGCGGGCGGCACCGAGGTCCTGGCCAAGCTGGATGGCGCTATGTTTCCGAACGGCGTGGTGAGGATCGCCGCTGGTCGATTTCTGGTTGCCGACTCCTACAAGGGCGTGATCTGGGAGGTGAACACCGAGACCCGGTCAGCGACGCTATGGCTTGCTGACGAACTGTTAGCCCGTGGAGATGCTGCGAATCCGACCCCGGCGGTCAACGGCATCAAGCTGTTCGGCGGCACGCTGTACGCCTCGAACACGGCCAAGCAGTTGGTCGTGAAGGTGCCGCTGGTCAACGGGCGGGCCGGACGCCCCGAGGTGGTCTTGAAGAACATCGGCCTGGATGACTTCGACTTCGACGAAGCCGGCGTTCTGTACGGTGCTACACATGTCTACAACAGCCTGGTCCGCGTCGGTCGCGACGGCAAGGTCACGGTGCTTGCCAGACTCGCGCAGGGCATGGCAGGCAGCACTGCGGTGGCCTACAGCGCCGCCGGCGGCGGGCAGGTGTTCGTGACCACCAACGGCGGGATGTCAATGCCGCCGGCGGGCGGCGTACAGACGGGCAAGGTTGTGCAGGTCAACTTGACGCGCGCTCCGTGAACCCACCCAAGGACTTGATGAGATCGATCGATTGGCTGGCAGATCAATCGTCGGAGAGCTGACGCCGGCGGACGCCGGGTCATCGCCGTCAGTGTGAGAACAAAGGTCGCGCCAGGAACCTGACTGTCGGCGCCGGTCCAAATCTGAGCCACAGTCGTCATAGGTGCATCAGTTTTCGGTCGGCGCCAACGTCCAAAGCCAACCGACGGCGAATGGGGTCAGAGGCCTCTCGACACGCGTTGGCCGGGGAATTGCCCTGTTCCCACAATTCAGGCGCCAGCCGATCATCACGCCTTGCTTCAACAGGAACCCGTCCCATGGAAAGCTCTGCCGTCGACCTGACCACCTACGTTCGCACGCCGCTGTCGGCATCGCATGTCGCGCGTCTGCGCAGCATCGGCGAGATCGTGAACTTCGAGGCAGGCGACACGGTGGTGGCCTTCGGTGCGCCGAACGAAGCCTTTTTCTACATATTGGAAGGTGAAGCCGCCGCCTGGGACGAGGTGACGGGCGCGCGCTACGGCAATGCCACCCTGGGCCCGTCGCAGTTCACGGGCGAGATGAGTTTTCTTTCGGGCGGCACGGCCCAGCTGAGCAACCGCGCCGTCACGCCGCTGACGGCGATCCGTGTGCCGCGTGCGGCGATGCTGCAGGCCCTGGCCGACATCCCCGAGATGAGCGACATCGTCATCACCGTGTTTGCCGCCCGCCGCCGCCGCCTGATCGAAAGCGGCCAGGCCGGCCTGACGCTGATCGGCCCCGAAGATGACCGCGCGGTGCGGCGCGTCGAGGCCTTTGCGGTCCAGAACCGCATTCCCTACCGCGCCCATGCCCTGGGCAGCGATGAAGCGCTGGCGCTGGCCCAGCGTTGCGGCGTGCCGGCGGACCGTGGCGCGGTGATGCTCGGCGAACGCACGGTGCTGGCCGACCCCACGCCGCGCAGCGTGGCG
>JACMKJ010000579.1 GCA_014380155.1 Rhizobacter sp.
CCGCCTGGCCGTTCTCGCACAGGATCTCGCGGATCGTCCCGGCGGCGTCGGCCTCGATCTCGTTCATGATCTTCATCGCTTCGATGATGCAGATCGGCTCGCCTTCCTTGATGGTGGAGCCCACCGTCACGAAGGGCTTGGCCCCCGGGCTGGCCGCGCCATAGAAGGTGCCGACCATGGGCGACTTGACGGTGTGCCCGGCCGCGACCACTGGTGCGGCCTCGGCTACCGGGGCTGCCGCTGCCGCCAGTGCCGGTGCTGCGACCATCGGAGCGGTCTGGTAAGTCACCGGGGCGGCCACTGCGTGCGGGTCGGCCTTGACGATGCGAACCTTGCCGTCCGCTTCGGTGATCTCCAGCTCGGAGATGTTTGATTCGGACACCAGGTCGATCAGTGTCTTGAGTTTGCGCAGGTCCATGTGTTCTCCAACTCCTGTCGTTTTAATGTGCAGCGTGGGTGCCCAGCGAGGGCGAGCCGCTCAAGATCAAGCCGGCCGCGGAGGCCGGCTTTGCGGGCCGCGCTTGAGCACGTGCCCTAGGGCGAGGCGGTAGCCATCGGCGCCCAGCCCGACGATCACGCCTTCGGCGAGATCTGAAAAATAGGAATGGTGGCGAAACGCTTCACGGCGGTGAACGTTCGACAGGTGCACTTCAATGAAGGGGATCGCCACCCCGGCCAGCGCATCACGCAGGCCCACACTGGTGTGGGTGAATGCGGCCGGGTTGATGATGATGAAGGCCGTGCCGTCGAGACGCGCGGCTTGCACGCGGTCAATCAAGGCGCCTTCGTGGTTGCTTTGGAAGCTCGCCAGTGCTGCGCCGGCATCGGCTGCGATCTTCGTGAGATCGGCGTTGATCTGATCCAAAGTCACTGACCCATAAACCTCGGGCTCGCGGGTGCCGAGCAGGTTGAGGTTGGGGCCGTGAAGAACGAGGATCTGCATGAGTTGAGAGCCGCTTGAAAAGCGAAGGCTGAACTTTACGCGTTTTGAGCGCTGTTCAGCGCACAAAGCCAAATTATTGCCCGTTGGTTCAGCTAGCTCAGTTTGGCGACCCAGTGGCTCAACTCTTGCTCGGTGACGATGCCGAGCTTGTGAAAAGCAGCTGCACCGCGGCGGTCGAAAACCACGCTGAAGGGCAGACCGCCGCTCCCGTTGCCGAAGGAGCGGGCCAAATCTACACCGTTGAAGCCTGCCAAGCCGATGGGGAAACCGACAGGCAGCTTGGCCAGAAACTCGCGCACCGGTGTCGGCCCGTCGACTGCCAGGCCAACCACCCGCCAGCCCTTGGCTTGGTTCTGGCGGTAGAAGGCGTCGAGCATAGGCATCTCTTTGACGCAGGGTGCGCACCAGGTTGCCCAAAAATTGAGCACCAGCGGTTGGCCGAGCAAGGTCGCCATGGCCAGCTCGCCGCCGGCGGGTTGGTCGAAGCGCTGGGCCCAGAGGGCCAGTTCGGCCTCATTGAGCCGGCCGCTCTGGCCTCGCCACCAGGCCCAACCGGCACCACCCGCTGCGGCGGCCAGGGCCACGCCACTGGTGGCGATCATCTGGCGGCGGTTCAAGCGGCGCTTTCCATCAGCCGGCGCAGGGCTGCCAGGTCGCCACGCTCGGCGTTGCCGCGGGCATCGGGTTTCAGCGCGCCGCGCAGGTCGTCGTGGTCGAGGATGCTCAAGTGCACGGTCACCGATTCGCCCAGCTCGGGGCTTGAGCTGCTGACGCTCAGCACGTCGATGGTTTCGCCGCGCGGGCCGCCAACGCTGCCAACGTCGTAGTCGACACGTTTGTCGATCAGCGCCAGCTCAGCTTCCTTGGAGTCGTCGCAGAACAATTGCAGATGCACGCTGTTCAGCCGGGTGGCGGTGCCGCGCCAGACGGCGCCGGTGAGGTGGGGGCGAAAGGCCTGCAGCCGCTCCATCCAGACCAGGGCCACTTTGCGCATGGCCAGCAGGTCGCCCGGCTGGGTGTCGGCACAAAAGAGTTGCAGGTAGTTGCGCACCTCGTCTTCGACCTCGTCGTTGCCGGGCAGGTCGACCGAGCGCATGCCGCCCTTGCCCAGCAGCTTGGCGGCGCGGCGCTTGGCCGGTCCGTACTCCATGCCTTCTTCGACGATCAGCCGGGCAGCGGCGCTGGCCAGCTCCGCACTCAGGTCGGACCTTTGGTAGGAACTCATGCGGGGGATTCTAGAAACCGCGGGGTGCCGGTCAGGGCAATTCCACGCCGCCCATGCGGGCAGCCACGGTCGAGGCGCGGCCAAGCACGTAGGGCGACGACGGCCGCTTCTCGAAGCGCTTGGGCGCCGGCAGCATCACCGCCAGCCGGGCGGCGGCAAAGCTGCCGAGCTGCTGGGCGCTGACATGAAAGTAGTGGCGCGCGGCGGCTTCGGCGCCGAACAGGCCTTCGCCCCACTCCACGTTGTTCAAATAGATCTCGAGGATGCGCCGCTTGCTCAACACCGCCTCCAACATGAAGGTGATGACGAACTCCTGGCCCTTGCGCGCCAGGCTGCGCTCGCCGGCGAGAAACAGGTTCTTGGCCAGCTGCTGGGTGATGGTGGAGCCGCCGATGATCTTGGGCTGCTTCAGCTTGGGCGGCTGGGGCCGCGGGTTGCGCTCGGCCTGGCGCTGCTGGCGCTCGTTGAGCTTCTCGACCTGGGCTTCGGCGCGTTGGTTCTTGTCCCAGGCTTTTTCGAGCGCGTCCCATTCCACGCCGCTGTGGTCGGCGAAACCGGCATCTTCAGAGGCGATGACAGCACGTTTGAGGTGATCCGAGATCTGTTCGTCGGCGACCCACTGCTGGCTCCACAACAAGCTCTGCTGTTCGCCGACGATGCGGCGGATCTCGGAGCGCTGGAAGGTGGTGGACTGCGGGTCGACCACCACCATCAGCGTCACCCGGGCCAGAAAGTAGAGCTGCAGCGCGAGCGCCGAGAGCACGATCAGGCTCAGCAGGCGCACGCTGTGGCGCAGGAAGGCTCTCATTGGGAAGCGAGCCGGGAGCGAAGAGCGGCCAGCACGGGAGTGGTGTCGGGGCGAACACCGCGCCACAGGAAAAAGGCTTCGGCCGCTTGTTCGACCAGCATGCCCAGGCCGTCGCGGGCATGGGAGCCGTGTTGTGTGGCCCAGCCCAGGAAGCCGGCGGCAGCGGGGCCGTACATCATGTCCAGCGCGAGACCACCGGGGCGCAGCACCGAGGCTGCAACCGGGATCGCCGCGCCTTGCAGGCTGGTGGCGGTGGCGTTGATCACCACGTCGAATGCGGTGCCGCAGTCGGCCAGCGGGCGGGTGGCGAGGGTGGTGCGTTGCGTGTCGGCCAGAGTCGCGTGGCGCTCGACCAGCGCCTGCGCCTTGTCAAGGCTGCGGTTGGCGACGACGAGCTCGGCCGGGCCGCCGTCGATCAA
>JACMKJ010000580.1 GCA_014380155.1 Rhizobacter sp.
CACCTGGCTCTCGGGCAGCGCCGTGCCGAGCGTCAGCCGCGCATGCATCGCGTTCATGCCGTGGATGAAGTAGACGTGCAGCGGCACGAAGCGCGTGTCGAAGCCCGAGAACGGGATGAAGGCGTCGAAGTGCTGGGCGTTCTCGACCTCGATGTAGCGCAGCTGGCTGGTGCTGCCTTCGACCAGGCGGTTGTAGGCGGTGTACGCACGCTCCGAGTGGTTGATGGGCAGCAAGGCGTCGTTGCGACCGGCCAGCATCAGCGCGGGCTTGCCGCGCAGGTTGCCGTTCAACAAGACTTCGCCGATGCCGGCACGCACCGCCTGGCTTTGTGCGAGCGTCGGTGTCGAGACCGTGCTCAGGGCTGCACCGGTGACCGTGTCCACACCTGTCACCAGCGCACGAGCACACAACGCGGCGTCTAGCGCGAAGTCGGCCATGTGCGTCGACGGCGAGACCGCGAATGCCCACGACTTGGCGCCACCTTCGGAGTCGTTGTAGACCACGCTGGCCGGTGTGCCGTTGGCCGTGCCGTTGGCGAGTGCGTAGCTCGCGGCCTTGGTGGTGGCGCTCACCGCGACCACGTCACCCGTGCCGTTGACTTGCGCGAAGCTGGTGCCGCACTGGTTGTCGGTGAGGGAGAAGCGGCCGTATCCGGTGGTGTACATCGCCGCGATGATCGGCCCGTTGCCCAGGCCGAAGTGGGCGTTGTGCATGGTGTCGTTCTCGGCGGTGTAGCCGTGGGCACGCAGCTTGGCGAGTGCGTCGGTGGCCTGGTCGGCCGTCGTTGCGCCGCTCACCAGGCCCTTGGACGCGAGTGCGGTGCAGCGGTTGGTGGCGCGCGCATTCATGCCGACCAGGCTCATGTAGTTGTAGACCGAGACCTCGGGCATCTGCGCGGCCGGCGCGAGCGCGGCGCAGGGCTGGAAGATGTTGGCGTAGGTGAAGTAGTCGGCGAGCGACCTGCCGTAGCTCGCCACCGGCGCGCCGGCAAAATTGACGCCGTAACCGGTGGTCGTGCTCGGCTGTGCGCTCGGCTCGGCGGCGACCACGCCGTCGATCAGGCCTTCGCTGTCTTGTTCGGCCGCACGCAATACCGCGGCACCGCCGTTGGAAACCGAGCCCGCGATCACCAGCGTGTTGGCCGCGGTGAAGCGCAGCAGCTTGCCGTTGCCGTACGGCGAGTTGTCGGCGTACTCCTGGTTCAGCGCGTAAAGCGTGTAGCGGATGGCCGCGAGCGTGTCGGTGCCCCAGTCCTTTTCAGGGTTGATCTGCGAGTGCACCTGCTTGAGTGCGAGGCGGTTGGGGAAGGCGGTGTTGAAGGCGCTGCGCGCCGCATCGGTGATGGCCGCCGCAAAGTGCGAGAGCGTGCCGGCGGCCGTGCGCGTGGCGCGTGTGCCGTCGATGCGGTTGACGCTGTCGTCGGCAGGGTCGTACAGGCCCACGCCCTTGCCGGCATCGGTGAGCGCGATCGCGCAGCCCTTCTTCAGGCCCCACTCGGCCGCTGACGCGAGTGCGCCGTAGACACCACGCGAGCCCGACGATGGGCCGGCCACGATGCAGGGCGCGTTGGGGTTGAAGCTTGCCGGCACCTGCACAGCGATGGTGACTTGTTTGCGGCCCGTGCCGTCGTCGAGCACGGCCAGGTATTCGCGGCCGGGGATCAGGCCTTCACCCAAGGTGTCGCCACCGGCGAGGTCGATGTTGGGCCCGTACAGGCGGCCGTAGCCACCGTTGGCGCTGGGGTCGACCAGGCCGCGGTAGTTGGCATAAAGCGCGTTGCGCCGCAGCTCGGCGGCTGTCGGGTTGGCGGGGTCGGTGTAGGTGGGTGCCACCGCGCTGCCGATGCCGGTGCGGCCCAGCCCGCCGGTCAGCAGGTCTTGTGTGGCGGCGGTGCTGCCACTGCCCACCGTGGTGGCGTTGTAGCTGGTCACGCTGACGGTACTCACGCCGCTGGGCAAGGTGGCCACGTCGGGTTTGTCGGCGGAGCCGCAGGCGCCCAGGCCGGCAGCGCTCAAGGTGAGCATTGCGACACGCAATGCGGGCTTCTTGTTTGATTTCATGGGGAGGTCTCCTCGTGGGGTGGGCGAGCGTCGCAATGTAGAAGTGACACCCCGCGCCGAGCAGTCGTACAACTACATCAGTACGAGTCGTTAGGTAGTTCAGCGCAAGGAGCAACCCCTAGGTAGGGGCACCGCCCTCGAAGGCCCCCGTGGTGCCGCGAGATTGCGACGCCTAGCATGCGGCTCACATTCAGTGACACGATGGGATCGCGCATGTTCGGCTTGTTGATCAACAGAAGTTTTTGCAGCGGCTTGCTCGCCTGCGCGGTGTTGTCGTGGGGGTCTGCCTTCGCGCAAGACACGCTGACGATTGGCCAGGTCGCGCCGCTCACCGGCGTGCTCGCGAGCACCGGCAAGCAGATGGTTCTGGGTGGCAAGGTCTGGTTCGACGCGGTCAACGAGCGGGGCGGCGTGCACGGCGCCAAGATCCGCACGCTGGTGCTCGACGACGCCTACAAGGTCGATGAAACCCTGCGCCTCACCAAGGAGCTGGTGGCCAAGCCCGAGCTGCTGGCCTTGTTCGGGTTTGCCGGCAGCGCCAACGTGGGCAAGCTGCTCGAAGACAAAGTGCTGGCCGACGCGGGCATTGCGCTGGTCGCGCCGTACACCGGTGGTGAGTTGTTGCGCACGCCGTTCAACCCGTGGATCTTTCACGTGCGTGCCGGTTATGCCGACGAAGCCGAGCACATGGTCAAGCAGCTCAACACGCAAGGCATTGCCCGCATTGCCTTGCTGTACCAGAACGATGCCTTCGGCAAATCGGGGCTGACCGGTGTCGAGTCGGCGCTGCAGCGGCGCGGCCAGAAGCTGGTGGCGTCGGCCAGCTATGAGCGCAACACCACCGAGGTGGAGGGTGCGGTCAAGCTGATCCGCGCGGCGCAGCCGCAGGCGGTGATCATGGTGGCGGTCAACAAGCCCGCTGCAGCCTTTGCCAAGCAGTACCGCGAATCCGGTGGTGGCGGGCAGCTGTTCAACATCTCGGTGGTCGACCCGGCCGAGCTCGTGAAGCTGGGTGGCATCGAGAACGTGCGCGGCCTGGGCATCAGCCAGGTCGTGCCTTACCCGTACCAGCGCTCATTGCCGGTGGTGCGCGAGTTCCACGAGATGATGAAGAAGTACGCGCCGAACGAAGAGGTGAACTACACCAACTTCGAGGAGTACCTCGGCGCCAAGGTGCTGGTCGAGGCGCTGCGCCGCGCGGGGCCGAAGCCCACGCGGGCGCGCGTGATCAGCGCGCTGGAGTCGTTGAGCAACTTCGACCTGGGCGGGGTGCGCATGAGCTTCGGGCCGAAGGAGCGGGTGGGGTCGCGCTTCGTCGAGGTGACGGTGATCAACAGTCAGGGCAAGCTGTTGAAGTAGCCAGTGCTCCGTGGCGGCGTGCCGCTTGAAGCGCCGCAACTCTTTTGTTGATATTTGCAGGTGGGGGCAGTATAGTGAACCATATGGTTCAGTATCAGGGTGTCCGCATCGATGCCTCCTTCGCCGCCCTCTCTGACGCCACCCGACGGGGCGTTCTGGAGCAGCTGGTGCGAGCGGATACGTCCATCACGGCCCTGGCCGAGAAGTTCCACATGACCCTCACGGGCATGAAGAAGCATGTCGGCGTGCTGGAGCGGGCCGGACTCGTCACCACCGAGAAGGTCGGGCGTGTGCGGACTTGCAAGCTGGGCCTTCGCCGGCTGGAGGAAGAGGCGATGTGGATCGAGAGATACCGCCAGCTCTGGGATGCTCGCTTCGACGAGCTGGACAAGCTTGTCGAGGAACTGAAACTCAAGGAGAGAGCCGATGGACGCAGGAAGAAGTAGCCAGCCAAGCTCGATGAAGAATCGAATGTTGGTGGAGCGGAAGTCCGAGCGTGAGCTCGTCGTCACTCGAACCATCAACGCCCCGCCGCGCATCGTGTTCGAGGCGTGGACCCAGGCCGAGCTGTTTCAACGCTGGTGGGTTCCGAAGTCGCTTGGCCTGACGCTGCTTTCGTGTGAGCTCGACGTTCGCGTGGGCGGCACGTACCGCCTCGTTTTCAGCCACCCTGCCGCCCCGGAGCCCATGGCGTTCCACGGCAGGTACCTCGAAGTGACACCGCCCTCGCGCCTCGTCTGGACCAATGACGAGGCAGTTGGCAACGGACAGGTCACCACGGTCACGTTCGAGGAAAGAGCCGGGCAGACGCTGCTCGTCGTGCACGACCTCTATCCCTCGAAGGAAGCGCTCGACGAAGACATCAGCTCCGGCAGCACGAGCTGGAACGACGAGACGTTCGACCAACTCGACGAGCTTCTCGGCGCTGCCGCCTGACCACCCACGCAGTGAACCCGGGGCTGCGCCGCGGAGCCGCTTCCTTACTGCGCTGTCCAGCCCCCATCCACCGGCAGCGTGATCCCATTGATGTTGTTCGCCCACGGCTGGCACAACATCGCCGCCAGGCGCGCGCGCAACTCGGTCTTCAGCACCTTGCCGTAGTGGTTCTTCGGCAGCGCGTCGACAAAGTGATATTCCTTGGGGCGCTTGAAGCGCGCGATGTGCTCGTGGCACACCGCGTCGAGCATCTGCGGGTCCAGCGGCGTGCCCTCGCAGGCGACGATGAAAGCCACCACCACCTCGCCCCAGTCGCTGTCGGCCCGGCCGATGACCGAGACCTCGGCGACGCTGGGGTGGTGCAGCAGCGCTTCTTCGACCTCGCGCGGGTAGATGTTGGAGCCGCCGCTGATGATCACGTCTTTGGAGCGGTCGCGCAGCGTCAGGAAGCCCTGCGCGTCGAGGCTGCCCATGTCGCCGGTGAAGAGCCAGCCGTCGCGCAGCGTGTGGGCCGTGGCCGCTTCGTCGCGCCAGTAGCCGGCCATCACGCTGTCGCCGCGCAGCACCACCTCGCCGGTCTCGCCGCAGGGCAGGTCGCGGCCTTGTGCGTCGGTCACGCGCAGCTCCACGGCCGACTGCGCCACGCCCACCGAGCCCAGGCGCGCGAGGTACTGCGGGTGCTGCGTGCCCATCAGTTGCTGGCGCGACAGCGCGGTGATGGTCATCGGGCTTTCGCCCTGGCCATAGATCTGCACGAAGCGCGGACCCATCACGCGCAGTGCGCGCTGGATGTCTTCCACATACATCGGGCCACCGCCGTAGACGATGGTCTTGAGGCCCGTGCCGTCTTCGCCCTGGGCCACCGCCTGGTCGACGAGGCGGCGCACGATGGTCGGGGCCGCAAACATCGAGATCGCGCCGAAGTGGCGGCCGAGCGCCAGGACCTCGGCCGCGTCGAAGCCCCCCGACAGCGGCACCACGTGGCGCGCACCGGCCAGCACGTGCGGCAG
>JACMKJ010000581.1 GCA_014380155.1 Rhizobacter sp.
CATGGGTTGACTGCACGCGAGCGTGCCGTTCTGGAGCTGATCGGCCAGCGCCTGAGCAACCGCGACATCGCCGAGCGGCTGCACCGCTCGCAGCGCACCGTCGAGCACCACGTGTCGGCGCTGCTGGCCAAGCTGGGCGCCGCATCGCGCGACGATGCCGTGGCGTTGGCCGCGCAGCGCGCGCCGAAAAATAGGTAGGGCGGGCGCCAAGTCTGGGTGCTGATGCGCTGTGCATGCGAGGCGCGGCGATCTAAGTTCGCGCGCATGGAAACCAAACAATCCCTCGCCATCGCCAAGCTGCGCCAGGCCTGCTGCGCCGGCTTGCCCAGCCGCACGCTGATGCCCATGGTGCTGGCCCAGCTGCGCGATCTGATCCCGGCCGCCGTCTGCCAGTTCACCTGGTCCAGCGAGACCGGGCGACTCACCAACTTCTGGTCCGACACCTTCATGCCGCGCCGCACGGCGTGGATCATCCTGCACCACAAGCGCTACGAGGCCGACGCCGGCGTGAGCTTTCGTGAGCTGGTGATGTTCGGGCAGCCCACCGGCAACCTGCGGGCGTGGTGGCAGCAAGGTTTCGAGGCCAGCGCCACCTATGCCGCGGTGTTCGAGCCCTACGGCTTCAAGTGGTTTCTCGACGGCGTGGTGCGCGACGCAATGCGGCCTTACGGCTGCATCGCGCTGATCCGCCGGCGAGAAGACCCCGACTTCTCCGCCGCCGAAGAGGCCTTGCTCGCGCGCGTGTTGCCCTACGTCGCGCATGCCATGCGTGTGGCGATCACCCGGCCTTCCCGCTTCGTGCGTGCGGCCGGGCGCTCGGCCATGGTCGTGTGCGATGCCCAGGGCACGGTGCTCGAATGGTCGGAGCAAGCGCATCAGTTGGCGGTGTTCGCGCTGGTCGATCGCATCGACCTCGATGCGCAGGTGGCACAAGACGATTTCTCCGAGATGCACCACGCGCTGCGCGAGATCGCGCGCGAGCTGCACGAGCGCATCGACGCGATGGGGCAGGGGGCAGAGCTGCCGGCGCTGGGGCGACGCAATGGCTGGGGCGAGTTTGTCTTCCGCGGCTACCGGCTGAAGGGCGCGCACGGTGGCCCGGCGCGCACGGCCATCCTGATCGAACAACTGGTGCCGCTCGAGGCCCACCTGCTGGAGCGTGTGAACGCCACCGAGCTCACCCTGCGCCAGAAGGAGATCGCCATGCTGAGTGCACGCGGCGTGCCCAACGCCGACATCGCGCGCCAGCTTGGCATCACGCCGCACACCTTGAAGGACTACTTCAAGGCGATCTATGCGCGGCTCGAGATCAACAGCCACCAGCAACTGGTGCAGCGGCTTGCCGGAGACGCCGTCGTGCTGACCCCCTAAGGTGAAGCCGCCTTGAGGGCAGCTACCCCACCGCAGTGGGGTGTGCCGAAAGGCCCGCGTTCCTATTCTTGAACCAACGGCACGCAATTCCGCAGCCGCCAATTCAAGGAACGAACACCATGGCTTATTTCGACGACATGACCGCCGCACTGGCGGCCTACCCGCTGACCGACGTGCAACTGGAGATCGTTGACGTCACCTTTCCCGGCACCGCCCTCAACACCGGCGAGACGGGAAGCTTCCGCGTCAAGGTCACCAACACCGGCCCGCTCAACCTGACTGGCGTGACGGTGCGCGTGAGCGGGCAGAACGGCGCGACGGTGGCGAACAACAGCGTGATCGCGCCGTTCGTGTCGGACTTCATCACGCAGGAGCTGCCCACCATCAGCGCACACGGTGGCTCGCAGCTCAGCGTGGGCAGCCCGTTGAAGTTCAAGGCGCCGACCGGAGCCCAGGCCTCCAAGACGCTGGTCAAGGCCACGCTGGAAGCATGGGACGCCAACTTCGACCACATCCTGCTGGGCCACAGCGACCCGCTGCGCGACGGACCCAAGGGCACCTACGCGGCGCAGGTCGTGGCGCAGTAAAGCAACCTCTTTTCACTCGACTCTCAAAGGGATCAATCCACCATGAAAACCACCTTCTCCCGCGCCGCGTCAACGGCCGGCCTCCTTGCCGCGCTGCTGTGCGCCGGCACCGCGCAAGCCGAGCGCCCCGCCAACCTTGGCGGCACCACCTGGACCTTGCAGACCAACCGCGACACCGTGCAACTCGTCATCACCAGCCAGGGCGGGCCGGGCGCACCCGGGGCCGAAACCTGCCGCCACATCAACGGCGACATCGGCAACGTGGCCCACATCAGGGGCTGGTACTGCCCCTTGACCGGCCGCATCCACTTCGTGCACCGCAACCTCGGCTCGGGCGACGCGGTGCGCGTGTTCACCGGCAACGTGTCTGACGACGTGATCGGCCAGCCGCTCTACATGAGCGGCACGATGACGGTGCTGGCCATCGCCTTCGGTGACCTCGGCGAATACAACTTCGCGGCCACGCGGCGCTAGGGAGGCACGCCATGATCGTTGGCCATCGCGTGGATCGGATCGCCCCATGAGCCAGGACTGGATCATGGCGGCCTCGATGGCGATCGGCACCGATCTCGTCGAGCTGCTCGGCTACGCGGCGTCGGGCCTGGTCCTGGTCACCTTCTCGGTGCGGTCGATCTGCGCGCTGCGCTCGGTGGCCATCGCCAGCAACCTGATGTTCATCGCCTACGCCGCATGCGCCGGCTTGATGCCGGTGCTCGTGTTGCATGCGGTGCTGCTTCCCTTGAACGTGGTGCGCCTGCGGCAGTCGCTGCGGGAGTCGCAGGCTGCGCTGAGGCCGACCCCCTCGACATATTTGAAACAAAAGCTCCGTGCGGACTGATGCGTCCGTTTGGAGCGCTGTTTCGAATATCAAGTCATGACTCCAGCACATCCTCATCCTTCAGGCGCGTCAGTGACGCCGACCGTGTGTTTGACTCCGCAACGATTGCGCAGCCGCGTCGAGCGCGTGGTGCAGACGCTGTGGTTCGAAGCCGTCGGCCTGATCCTGGTGACCCCGCTTTTCGCCCTGGCGTCGGGAGAGCGGATGGGCGCCTCGCTGCTCGTGCTGGCTGCGCTGTCGGCCACGGTGATGGCGTGGTCGGCCGTGTACAACAGCTTGGTCGATCGCATCGAGCAACGTGTGTCGGGCCGCATCGCGAGCAACCGGCCCCACCACTGGCGCGTGCTGCACGCCTTGGGATTCGAAGTGTCGGCCGTGGCATTCACCTGGCCGCTGGTGGTGACACTCACTTCATTGAGTTGGCATGACGCGCTGAAGGCGGAGGTCGGCCTCACGCTCGCCTACGCCGCTTACGGGTATGTCTTCCACCTCGTCTTCGACAGGCTGCGCCCGGTGCGCTGAAGTCAGGCCAGTCGCCGCCAGTCTCAGGTCGGGGGCCGCAAGGGCAGCGACAACCTCGCCTCGAGACCCCCCTCCAGCCGGTTGAGCAGCCGCAGTTCGCCACCCAGTGCCGCCGCCAGTTGCGTAGCGATGCTCAAGCCCAGCCCGGTGCCGCCGGTGGCGCGGCTGCGCGAGGTTTCCAGCCGCACGTAGGGCTGCATCACCGCCTGGAGCTGTGACTCGGGGATGCCCGGGCCGGCGTCGCACACCGCAATGTGCACCGCATCGGCCTGCACGCTCACCCGCACCTGCGCCTCGCCGCCGAATTTCAACGCGTTGTCGATCAGGTTGCCAAGCAGCCGGCGCAAGGCCTGGGGCCGGGTCGTGAGCGGTGGCTCCATGCGGCCGTGCAGCGTCACGCGGTGCCCCGCGTCCACCGCATCGCACACCAGGCCGTCGAGCAAGGCATGCAGGTCGACGGCCCGTGGCGACTCTTGCGAAGCATGGGCGCTGCGGGCATAGGCCAGCCCTTCGCTGACCAGGTGCTGCATCTCGTCGAGGTCGGATTGCAGTTTGTCGCGCAGGGTGGGCTCGGGCAGCGCGTCCGCGCGCAGCCGCATGCGGGTGAGGGGGGTTTGCAGGTCGTGCGAGATGGCGGCAAGCGTGTGAACACGTTCGGCGATGTGCTCGGCAATGCGCTGCTGCATGGCGTTGAAGGCACGTGCGGCGCGCGCCACTTCCTGCGGCCCGTCTTCGGCGAGTGGAAATGACAGGCTGCCGTGGCCGACGGCATCGGCCGCGCGGGCCAGGCGTGTCAGGGGGCGGGTGGCCAGGCGCACCGCGAACCAGGCTGCCACGGCGAGTGCGACGAGTTGCGCCAGCAACAGCCACAGCGTGCCGCGCGACACGCCGATCTGCGGCGGGTTGACCGTCAGCGTGAGCGGCGAGCCGTCGGCCAGGCGCAGTGGCAGTTGCCACACCTGTGGGGTCTGCGTCATGGTGCCGACGCGCGCAGCTCCGACCTCTTCGGCAACCACCGACGACAGCTTCTGCGGCAACGTGCCCTGGAGCGGCGCGGCGCTCGGTGTCTCGGCCAGGGCATAGCGGTAGTTGTGTCGCTCCAGGCGGGGCAACCACTGCGCGCGCTCGGCAGGCGGCACGCGGTCGAGGATGGCGACCGAGGCCGCCACGTCGCGGCCCAGGTAGGTGAGCATCATGGTCTGCGCCAGGTCGCCGCGCTCGCGCAGGATGGCCAGGTAGGTGAGGGCGTGGGCGATCAGCAGGGCGCCGATGAGGATCAGCGCGATGCGGCCAAAGAGCGATTGCGGCAACAGCTTCATGACGCGCTGTCTCTCGGCACCACATCCGCGCAGAACACATAACCCTCGTTGCGCACCGTCTTGATGTAGCGCGGCTCGCGCGAGTCGTCGCGCAGGCGTTGGCGCAGGCGGCTGATGAGCAGGTCGATGGATCGATCGAAGGGGTCGGCGTCGCGCCCCTGGGTGAGGTTCAGCAGCTGGTCGCGGTTGAGCACGCGTTGCGGGTGGTCGAGCAACACGCGCAGCAGCCGGTACTCGCCACCGGTCAGCGACACCATCGTGCCGTGAGCGTCGAGCAGGTGGCGTGCGGTGGTGTCGAGCAGCCAGTCGCCGAAGGCCAGCGCGCGCGCCTGGGCCACCACCTGCAGC
>JACMKJ010000582.1 GCA_014380155.1 Rhizobacter sp.
AACTGGCGGCCGTCGTTGGCGTAGCCCGGCCAGGCGATGAACGCGTCACCCGCTTGCAGGCGGCGGCTGTCGGTGCCGAGGTTGTGCACACCGCGGCTGCGCAGCCAGGCCACCGCACTGCCCACGTCGTGAAGCTGCTGGAGGTTGGAGGCCGGCCCGGGCATCAGAAGCTCTCCTCCACCGCAGGCAGCTTCTGGGTGACGATCTGTTGCTTGACTTCCAGATCGGGTTGCACACCCATAGAGCGCAGCGTCTGCTCGACCACCTGGCTGAACACCGGTGCGGCCACGTCGCCACCAAAGTACTTGCCGTCGCTGGGCTCGTCGACCATCACCGCCACCACGATGCGCGGGTTGTTGATCGGCGCCATGCCCACGAACCACGAGCGGTACTTCTTGTCGGCGTAGCCCTTGCCTTCTTGTTTGTGCGCCGTGCCCGACTTGCCGCCCACCGAGTAGCCCATCACCTGCGCCTTGGGGCCGGTGCCCCCGGGGCCCGCGGCCATGTGCAGCATCTCGCGCACGGCCTTGGCCGTCTTGGGCGACATCACGCGCAAGCCCGGCGCGGGCACGTCGCTCGGTAGGTGCTGGTTTTTCACGATGGAGGTGGAGATCAGCTCGCCATCGCGCGCAAACACCGAGTAGGCGCGCGCCAGTTGAAACAGGCTCGCCGACAGGCCGTAGCCATAGCTCATGGTCGCCTGCTCGATCGGGCGCCAGGTCTTGTAAGGGCGCAGGCGGCCCGTCACCACACCGGGGAAGTTGATCTGCGGCCGCTGGCCCAGGCCGACCTGGGTGTACATCTCCCAGATCTCGCGCGGCTGCATCTGCATCGCCATCTTCACGGTGCCGACGTTGCTTGATTTCTGGATCACTTCGGCCACCGTCAGGTCGCCGTGCGGGTGGGCGTCGCTGATGGTCGAGCCGGTGATGGTGAGGCGGCCCGGTGCGGTCGAGATCACGGTATTGGGCGTGACACGCCCGGTCTCGAGCGCCAGCGAGACGATGAAGGGCTTCATCGTCGAACCGGGCTCGAAGGTGTCGGTCAGCGCGCGGTTGCGCAGCTGGGCGCCGCTCAGGTTGCTGCGGTCGCCCGGCGAGTAGCTCGGGAAGTTGGCCAGCGCCAGCACCTCGCCGCTTTGCACGTCGAGCACCACCACGCTGCCGGCCTTGGCCTTGTGCTGCGCCACCGCGTCGCGGATTCGCTGGTAGGCATAGAACTGCACCTTGGAGTCGATCGACAACTCGATGTCGCGGCCATCGACCGGCTGCACGCTCTCGCCGATGTCTTCGACCACGCGGCCCAGGCGATCCTTCACCACGCGGCGGCTGCCGTTGCGGCCCTGCAGATCTTTCTGGAAGGCGAGCTCGATGCCTTCCTGGCCCTTCTCTTCGACATTGGTGAAGCCGACCACGTGGGCCGCTGCCTCGCCCTCGGGGTACTTGCGCTTGAACTCGCGCACCTGGAACAAGCCCTTGATACCCAGGCCCATCGCCTTTTGCGCCACCGTCTCGTCGACCTGGCGGCGCAGCCACACGAAGTTGGGGCTGTCGTCGAGCCGGCCGGCCAACTCGGTGCTCGTCATGCCGAGCAGCTTGGCGAGGTTGGCGCGCTGGTGCTTGTCGGCCTCGAAGTCTTTCGGGATGACCCAGAGCGACGGCGCCGGCACGCTGGAGGCGAGGATGAGCCCGTTGCGGTCGGTGATGCGCCCGCGGCTGGCCGCGAGGTCTAGCGTGCGCGCGTAGCGGATCTCGCCTTGCTTCAGGAAAAAGTCGTTGCCGACGATCTGCACGTACACCGCGCGGCCGGCCAGCACGCAGAAGCCCAGGCCCACCAGACCGACCAGAAACTTCGAGCGCCACGGCGGTGTTTTCGAAGCCAGCAACGGGCTGGTCGAATACATCACGCTGCGCACGTTGACGGCGCCGGCCTTGTGGTTGTTCTTCATCGGGAAGCCTCCACGCTGGAGGCGGCCGGGGCATAGGTCACGTACTGCGTGACCGCCGGGGTCGCGTTGCGCATGGCCAGGCGATCGCGCGCCACACGCTCGACACGCAGCGGCGTGGCCTGCGACTGTTTCTCGGACTTCAAACGCTCGTGTTCGATCTCGAGCTGGCGCGCCTCGTTCTGCGCTTTGTCGAGCGCGGCAAACAAGCGGCGCGACTCGTAGGACACACGAACAAGATAGACGCTGCTGAGCACCAGCGCCAACAGCAGGAGCAGGTTGATGCGGGTCATGCCGCTTTCCTGTTCCACAACGGAGTTTTCATACCGACACCTCCGTACGTTCAGCCACCCGCATCACCGCCGACCGCGAACGCGGGTTCACATCCACCTCCTTATCCGACGGCTTCACACGACCCAATGACACCAAGCGGCTCGGCTTCGGCTCGGCAAACGGCGCCCGGCGATCGAACACGCTCTTGCTTTCGCGCGCGATGAAGGTCTTGACGATGCGGTCTTCGAGCGAGTGGAAGCTGATCACCACCAGCCGCCCGCCGGGCAAGAGCAAGTCGAGTGCAGCGCTCAGGCCTTGTTCGAGCTCCTCAAGCTCTGCGTTGACGAAAATCCGAAGAGCTTGAAATGTGCGCGTTGCAGGGTTCTGGCCCGGCTCGCGGGTCTTGACCGCGCCAGCCACGACTTCGGAAAG
>JACMKJ010000056.1 GCA_014380155.1 Rhizobacter sp.
CCCGCCCGCGCAAGGGGTCGACACCGCTGCAACCCACCACCGGCCTGTCTCAGCGCGGCCGGTTGATCGCCGAAACCGCGCTGCGCTGGCGACCGCCCACCGCCGCCGTCAGCGCCTACCGCATCGGCACCCCGGCGGTCGATGCCTTTCCCTTCGAGCTGTGGTCGCGGCTGGAGCGTGGCTTGCCCGGCCAGGTGCGCCAGGACACTGCGCAGTACCTGGCGCCCGCCGGCCACCCGCCGCTGCGTGAGGCGATCGCCCAGTGGCTGCTGGTGTCGCGTGGCATCCGCTGCGATCCGGGCCAGGTGCTGGTGACCTCGGGTTCGCAACAGGCCATCGACCTGATCGCCCGACTCTTGCTCGACCCCGGCGACGAGGTGCTGCTCGAAGACCCGGGTTACCTGGGCATACGCGCCTGCCTGGTCGGCCATGGTGCGAGCGCCTGCCCGGTGCCGGTCGACGAACAAGGCCTGGACATCGCCGAGGGCGCCACGCGCTGGCCGAACGCGCGCATGGCGGTGGTGACGCCCACGCACCAGTTTCCGCTCGGCGTGCACATGGGCCTGTCGCGGCGGTTGGAGCTGCTGGAGTGGGCACGCCTGCACAAGGCCTGGGTGGTGGAAGACGACTATGACGGTGAGTTCCAGTACGGCACCCATCGCATCCCGGCGTTGTGCAGCCTGCTGCACAGCGAGCGTGTGCTCTACGTCGGCACCTTCTCGAAGACGCTGCACCCCGGCCTGCGCCTCGGCTTCATCGTGTTGCCTGCCTCGCTGGTGGATGCGTTCGCCAGCGCCAAGTCTCTGAGCGACCGCCACAGCCCGGGCGCGGTGCAAGAGGTGCTGGCGCGCTTCATCAGCGACGGCCATCTGCTGCGCCACCTGCGGCGCATGCGCGAGCTGTATCAAGAGCGCCAGGGCGTGATGATCGAATCCCTGCGCAAGGCCAGCGGCGGCGTCCTGCAGCTCGCGCCTGCGGCACAGGGCATGCACATCACCCACGAGATCGAGCGCGGCGACGATGCCCGCCTGAGCCGGCGTGCCGGCGAGGCCGGGGTCTACCTCGCACCGCTGTCCTTGTACTGCGTGCAAGCCAGGCGACGCGGCTGGTTGTTTGGCTATGCTGGCTTCGATGTCGGTGCGCTGCGCCACGCAGCACGCACATTGGGGCCTTTGTTGCGACCCTGAAGACCCTCGTTGACCCCGGTCGGCAGGCGTGGAAACATCGCCGGCCATGACCTCTGTAACCGACCTCGTCTTCTCGCAAGACCCTGCGCAGCGTCTGCGCCTGAAGGCCTGGTGGTTTGCCACCTGCTGCTATGGGGCGTATGCGGGCCTCGCCTTCGCACAGGTGTCGCTGGGCCTGTCGCCATTGGTTCCCACCGTGTGGCTGGCGGTAACGGTGCTGCTCACCAGTGCAGCCTTCTACGTGGCCTTGCGCAGCGGCTGGAACCTGCGCGTCAAGCGCGACCCGGCGCTTTCGCTCGGCCAGCTGGTGGTGGGCATGCTGTATTTCTACTGGATGTACGCACTGGCCGGACTGGCCGCGGGGGCGGTGATCATCATCACCGCCAGCCACATCGCGTACTCGATGTTCGGCATGAGCGTGGCGCAGGTGAGGCGGCTGGTGCTGATCTCGCTGTTCAACCTGGGGTTGACGATCCTGCTGTGCACTTGGCTGGCCCCGGAGCGTTTTCCGTGGCGCGAGCAGGTCGTCACCTACCTCTACGCCTGCATCGTGGTGCCGCTGATCGCCCGCCTGGCCACGCAGGTGGCTTCTTTGCACGAGCGCCTGCGCTCGCAGCGCAGCGAGCTCAAGGTGGCGCTGGCCAAGGTGCAGGAGCTCGCCATCTGGGACGACCTGACCCAGGTGCACAACCGCCGCCACCTGATGGAGCAGATGCAGACCGAGTTTCGCAAGCTTGCGCGCAAGCCAGCCCCCTTGTGCGTGGCCTTGCTTGACATCGATCTTTTCAAGAGCGTGAACGACCGTTACGGCCACGCCGCCGGCGACGAAGCGCTGCGCCGTTTTGCGGCCTCGGCCAAGGCCATCGTGCGCAACACCGACCTGCTCGGCCGCTGGGGTGGCGAAGAGTTCATGGTGATGTTCCCCGACACGCCGATCCCGCAGGCCGAGGTGGCCTTGCAGCGCCTGCGCGACCACCTGTCGCGCCTGGAGCTGAACGACATCGCCGCCGGCCTGAAGATCACCTTCTCGGCCGGCCTGGTGGAGGTGGTCACCACCGACACCCTCGAAGCCGCCATCGAGCGCGCCGACCAGGCCATGTATCGCGCCAAGACGGGCGGGCGCAACCGAACCATGTTGGAGTGATCAGTGCAGCGTGACGCGGTGGCGCGGCGGTAACTGCATGTGACCCTGCTACCCAGAGGCAAGGCCCGCATGCAGAATCCCGCCGTCATCACGGTCAGGGATTCACACAATGAACCTCAAAGAAGGTTTCAGCCGCCTGCGGGCGGCGCTGAGCATTTCTCAGCACAAGCGGCTGCTGCATTTGGAGACGGCGCTGCCCAGCGCCACCTTGGTGGTCGAGCGCGCGCAGTGGCGCGAGAACGTCAACGGCTTTGATCAGCGCGAGCCCCTGGCCCCACTGATCGCCGTAGTCGACTGCCTGAGCACCAGCGCCCACCTCGAACTCAAGGCCTTGATCGGCGAACAGATGAGCCTGCGCCTCATGTGCGCCGATGGCACTTATCGCATTTGGCATGGCTTCGTCGCCCAGGCCGCGCAATTGGGCAGTGACGGCGGCCTTGCCCGCTACCGCCTGCAACTCGTCGCCTTCACCCACCTGCTCGGCCTGCGCCAAGACTGCCGCGTCTTCTTGGATCAACGCGCCGACGAGATCATCAGCCGCGTGCTACGCGCCTACCCGCAAGCCAACTTCAAGCTGGAGCTGAGCCCCGAAGCATTGGCCGCCGCGCCGGTGCGTGGCACCACCACGCAGTACCAAGAAACCGATGCCGCATTCGTGAACCGCTTGTTGTCGGAGGAAGGCTGGAACCGCCGCCTCGACCACAGCGACGACGGCAAGCCCCTGAGCGAAGCCAAAGCCGCCAAGCACTGCCTGGTGATCAGCGACGCACAAGCCCAACGCCCCGACCTCGGCTCCCTGCGCTTCGGCAAACCCGACGTGCGCCGCTTCGGCCCGCCCGAAGACACCATCACCGCCATCGCGCTGGAGCGCAGCGTGCAACCCAACGCCGTCACCCAGGCCGCGTGGGATCAGCAGCAGCTGGCCGGCATCAGTGCCGAGCTTCGCAGCGTGCTCCAAGCCGGTGATGTGCCCACCCTGGAGGTCTACGACGGCCGCGGCGAACGCCGCTTCGTCCACGGTGCCCACGCCGACACCCAGGCTGCCCTGGCACTCGCCCGCCACGAACTCGCCATCAAGACCCTGCACGGCGACAGCGCCGTGCGCACCCTGAAGCCCGGTGCGACCTTCCACCTCACCGAACACAGCCTCTACGGCGCGCTCAGCGCACGCAGCGACAACCAGTTCCTGGTGCTCAGCATCCACCACGAAGCCGCCAACAACCTGGGCAGCGAAGCCGCCCAACTGCTCCAGCGCACCGAGCTCGAAGCTGGCAGCTACTGCAATCACTTCAGCGCCGTGCCTGCTGCCGCCACCTTGGTGCCCCCGCACATCCGCAAGCCCCAAGCCCCCGGCGTGCAAGCCGCCCTGGTCGTCGGCCATGCAGGCGACACCGTCACCACCGAGCGCGACCTGCGAGTCCGAGTCCAGTTCCCCTGGCAACGCGGGCAAGCCCCCGTCGCAGGCGGCCTCACCGGCCCGCTCACCCCGGGGCAAGAGGAAACCGGCCACGCTCCCGGTGACGCCGCCGCCTCCCAGTGGGTGCGCACCGCCCACGCCAGCGCGGGTGCCAACTGGGGAGCAGTCTTCATGCCGCGCATCGGCACCGAGGTGCTGATCGACTACATCGACGGCGACATCGACCGCCCCCTGATCGTCGGCCAGCTGCACAACGGCCAAGACGCCTTGCCGTGGCCCGCCGGTGTCGACTCGGGCGCCAACCACCCCGGCACCCTCTCTGGCTGGCAAAGCGAAACGCTCGACGGCGAAGGCTTGAACCAGTGGGTGATCGACGACGCCACCGGCCAGCCGCGCATGCGTCTGGCCAGCTACAGCCAGGGCAGCCCCTGGAGCGAGCTGAGCCTGGGTCACATCATCAGCCAAGGTGCCAAGAGCAGCCAGCGCGGCGCCTGGCTGGGCTCGGGCTTCTACGCCCACACCGACGGCTGGGCCACGCTGCGCGCGGGCCAGGGGATGTTGCTCAGTTGCAGCTCACGGGCAGGCAGCTACGGCAGTGCCCAGGGCACACAGATGGATGCGCAAGAAGCCGTCGCCCAGCTCAAGGGGGCGCAGCAGCTCGGGCAAGCGCTGGGCGACGCAGCCGGCGCGCAAGGCGCGATGAAGCTGGCCAGTCATGTCGCTGACAAGAAGGAAGCGCTGCAAGCCCTTGTCGAATCCATCGACCCGAAGCACGACGGCAAGCACGAGAGCGAGAAGAAGGCCAACGGCCGTGAATCCGGCGACCCGGTCGAGCAGTTCGTAAAACCGTATGTGGTGTTGGACACACCGAGTGCTGCAGTGATCGCGAGCCCCGCCACGATCGCCAGCTTCTCGGGGCAAGACACCAGCCTCACGGCACAAGACGATGTGCACGCGGTGGCGGCTCACACCGCCAGCCTCATCTCCGGCCAGACCACCAGCCTGTACACGCACCAGGGCGAGTTGCAGGCGATTGCGGCCAACGGCAACTTCTCGCTGCGCGCGCACACCGACCAGATAGAGATCCTGGCCGATAACTCCGTGAGCATCGTCTCGGTCAACGGCGAGATCACCATCACCGCCAAGCAGCGCATCGAGATGGTCGGTGGCGACTCGAAGGTGGTGCTCGAGGGCGGCAACATCGACTTCGTCACCTCGGGGGCGTTCACCGTCAAGGCGGTCAGCCACAGCTGGGCGGGGGGTGGCGATGGTTCTGCTGAACTCGCAGCCCTGCCGCAATGTCAGGCCGGCAAGGAGCCGCTGGCCCTCGAACTCAGCCACCACTGGCCCGACCTGGAGCCCATGGCCGGTGCGCCCTACCGAGTCGTGTTCGCTGATGGCTCAAGCCGCAGCGGCAAGCTCGACGCCAAGGGCTATGCCCGCCTCGATGGCATCCCGGCAGGTATGGCCGAGGTCTTCTATGGCGACGACGCGCGCCCCGCAGCCTTGAAGGCTGTCACCGTACACAAGGTGACCGACGAAGCGCTGGCCGACGATCTGCGCAAGCTGGGTATGAACCCAGAGACAGTTGACCTTCCGGCGCTCGTTGAGCGCCACGCCGGGAGGGCGTCATGACAACGACAACGCAAGACGCGGCCGCGCCACAGACAGAAGAAGAAAAGCGCAAAGCCGAAGCAGAGCGCAAGGCCGCCTACAAGGAGGCAGCGGTCGAACTTGGCAAAGGCATCGCCTTGGGGCTGGTGCCCTTCCTCGGCCAGGCCATCGACGTTTACGACACCATCGAATCTTCCCTCTCGCTCTACAACGCCAAGAAGGACGACGACAAGGAGAACGCGCAGTTCGACCTGATCCTGGCCATCGTCGGCTGGGTTCCCGGCCCGGGTGATGGGGTGAAGAAGAGCCTGCGTCTGGTCAATAAGAACCCGGACCGCTTTGCGCCGGTGCTGTTTGATCTATTGCGCTTCGTCTTGCAAGAGTGCGGTATTCACACCAGCCCGGAAGCGCTGCTCGAAGAAATATTCAATGCCGGCAAGCTCAAAGCGCAGCTGAAGGACATCAAGGAAGGCATCGAAGATTCCTCGGTCTTCCAGAACCTCCCTGAGGATGCCCAGCATGCGGTGAAGAGCACGATGAGCGTGGCCATGGCGAGCCTGCCGATGATGGTGCTGGTGGTTGAGAAGCGCATCAAGAAATGGGTCAAGAAGCAGCCCAACAGCTCGGCGCACGTCGGCACGACGGGGCGGGCCAAGGTCGCGCAGCCGGGTTCGCAACACGCAGGGAACGAAGGCAGGAAAAGGCCCGCGAGCGGCGGTGCAGGCGATGCCGTGCGCAGCCAAGCCGCCACGCAGGCGCTCACCGAGCTGACCAACGAGATCGTGGGCATCAGCGGCGAGCACATCGCCGATTACATGTGCGCCTACGGCAGCGCGTTTGGCTGGGGCAAGGACTGGAGCGCGCACGATGCGGGCGGCAAGGGCCGCTGGAACGAAGGCACACCCGGCAAAACCAAGCAAGGCAAGCTCAGCGCGGGTGGCAAGCCCAAGGAGCCGCATGTGCTGTACAAGCTGGCGGACGGGGCCAATGGCACGGGCATTGACGCCGTATGGCGTGCCAACAGGAACAACGGCGGAAAGCCCTATGCGATCGTCGAAGCCAAGGCCAGCCGAAACGAGGATGCGCCCAAGTTCAACCGCAAACCCAAGACGCCGGCCGGCATGCTGGGCGTGGTGGTCAAAGGCGAAATACCCATCACGGACTTGGTGCAGGTGATTGAGCCACTTGAGGACGAGGGCGGAGCAAACGACAAAAAGCCGGGTGGAAAGCCCGATGGGAAACCCGGATCGGGGTCAACTGGCAGGAAGCCGCAGAGAGCCAAACCAGTGAACGATTCGGGGAACGCCGGCAAGAACGACGCGCTGCCGGTCGCCATGGTGCAGATGAGCCATGAGTGGATTGCCGCAAACAGTGGGAAAGCTATTTCTCAAGCCGATGTACTCAAAGACTTCAAGCGCCTCCTAAAAGGTGCGTATTCGCGCCACCTCTTCTATGCCCCGCGATATCACCCGAGCGGCAGCCCTGACACTCACTTCACTGCGAAGCAGAATGGGCAGCCAGATGCTGAACATGCAATGCATGACGCATTTCACTACGACGACCGCAAAGTGAAGGAGGCGGTTAATAAGCGCAAGGCTGCTCTTCGCAAGAAACACGGCAATCTGCCTAGCTTGAAGGAAGAAAGATGAACAAGCCTTTCCATGAGGTCCGACGGCAGCAGTTTCTTACGCCGACGTTCTACACCGCGGCCATCTCCAATCTTGACGAGGTAGCCCCCGATCTCCGTGCAAACCTTGAAGGGC
Source organism: Rhizobacter sp. (assembly GCA_014380155.1). Taxonomy (GTDB): domain Bacteria; phylum Pseudomonadota; class Gammaproteobacteria; order Burkholderiales; family Burkholderiaceae_C; genus Rhizobacter. Next base: position 7,126 of record JACMKJ010000056.1, read on the forward strand.
CAAATGGTGACCTGGATGACAAGCGCGGCTGGGCTTTTTTCCTGAGCGATGACGCGTACCAGCGCTTCTCGCTGCGCTACACCGCAGGCGAGTCCATCGAGCAGCTGCGCTCCGAGTTGACGGGTGTCATTGAGGCCTACGAACGGTATCAACGTGCCCTTGGCGAGTACGAAGGCATGCCAAAGATCGCCCCCTTCACGTTTGCCGAGCTTTATCACTACGAGCGCTGCATGCAGTTGATCGGCTTGTGCTACTTGTTGCATCGCCGTGACCTGTTGCCAAGCATCGCGGCATTGCAAGACCCGGCCTACGCGGGCGACGACACGCTCTACGAAGACTTGCTTGCCTACGAAATGGAGGGGCGGTTTGATGTGGACGAATGGCATCACGACGACCCATACCGCAACCTCATCAATTGCCTCTATGCAGAGACAGAGGTCGAACAGCTCGCCACTCTTCAGGCCTACCTCAAAACTTGGTATCCCGCGTTCAAGTACGCCCCCTGGCACGATGGCCACTTGCGCATTCGCGGCACCGAAGGCGACTACTTCGGCTATTGGGCTTTCGAGGCCGGGGCAGTGGCGTACCTTCTGAACCTCGACGACTCAGCCATCACCCACATGGTCTACCCCAAAGACCTCGTCGCTTGGGCGCGTGCGAACAAGCATCTGTCCGAAGAGGCTGGTGCTGATCAAGGTCGCTGCGAAGCCGGCCAGCCTTGCCCTCGCGCCGGCTTCTGGTTCACGCCTGCGCAAGCCGGCAGCCGCCGCTTCTTCCAGGCCGGTGAGGTGATGCCTGAAGTCGGCGGCGACTATGGCGCCACCATCTGGCAGTGGGATCAGAACCAAGCGCCGTCCAAGCTGTGACGGGAATCCCTGCCTGTCTGGGTTCCCGGGCCGGGCGATGGAGTGAAGAAGAGCCTGCGCATCGTCAACAAGAACCCGCAACTCTATGCGCCCGTGCTCTTCGACCTGCTGCGCTTCGTGCTGCAGGAGTGCGGCATACGCACGAGCCCCGAAGCGCTGCTGGAAGAAGTCTTCAACGCCAGCAAGCTCAAGTCGCAATTGCAAGACATCCACGACGCCATCGTCGATTCGTCGGTGTTCCAGAACATGCCGCAGGCCGCGCAGCAGGCCGTCAAGAGATGCCCGAAGTCGGCGGCGATTACGGCGCCACCATTTGGCAGTGGGATCAAAACCAGGACACGCTCACGCCGTGATCCGGCACGCCACAGGCAACTGCATGTCAAACCTCATCATCAAACTCGGCCCCCAGTGGGCTCGATTCAGCAAACCCGTGACAGGGATGAGCCTGCTTGGCAGCGTGCAGCAAGACGCGGGCATCGGCGCGCTCGCCCGAAGCCCCGATGGCACCTACTGGCGGATCAATGGCGACCAACGGCGCAAGTTGAAAGCCTCCCAGGTCGCTTGCCGACCGCTGTCACATCAGTGGCATCCGAGCCTGCATCTCAGTGCAGCGTGACGTTGGGGCCCGGCACGCCTTTGGGCCCGGGCGCGGCGTGGCGCGTGGCCCAGCCGCTGGCCCAGTGCACGAACTCGTTCGACGGCATCGGTTTGCCCATGTGAAAGCCCTGCGCCTCGTCGCATGAGAGGTCGCGCAGCAGGTTCCAGACCTGCGCGTTTTCGACGCCCTCGGCCACCACCGTCAGGCCCAGCCCATGGGCGAGGTCGATGGTCGAGCGCACGATGCGCGCGTCGTTGACGTCTTTTTCCATGCTGAGCACGAAGCTCTTGTCGATCTTCAGCTCGTCGACCGGCAGCTTCTTCAGGTAGGCGAGCGATGAGTAGCCGGTGCCGAAGTCGTCGATCGACAGCTTGAAGCCGAGGCCGCTCAGGCGCTCGAGCGTGGTCATCGCGCGCTGCGGGTCGTCCATGATCGCGCTCTCGGTGATCTCCAGGCAGAAGGCCTCGGCCGGCACGATGTGCTTGACCAGCAAGGCCTCGAACTTCTGCGGCAGCTCCACGTCCAGCAAATCGCGGGTGGAGAGGTTGATCGAGATGACGATGCGCATGCCGCCTTCGTTCAGCACACGCCACATGCGCGCCGACTCTTCGAACACCCACAGCGTGAGCACGCGGATGAAGCCGGTCTGCTCGGCGAACGGAATGAAGCTCATCGGCGGCACCAGGCCACGTGTCGGGTGTTGCCAGCGCAATAGCGATTCGGCGCCGACCACGCGGCCGGTGTCGAGTGCGAGCTTGGGCTGCAGGAACAGGCGCAGCTCGTGGTGGTCGACCGCGTGGCGCAGCTCGCTCAGCAGTGACAGCGTCTGGCTGCTGGCCGCGTCGATGGCCGGGTCATAGAGCACCGGCCCTTCGCTGCGGCGCTTGGCGCTGTACATCGCCACCTCGGCGCGGCTGAGCAAGGTGTCGGCATCGCTCGCGTGGTGCGGCCACACCGCCATGCCGAAGCTCGCGCTCATGTCGACCGTCTGGTCTTCGAGCACCATCACGTCGGCAAAGGCCTGGTGCAGGCGCAGCGCCACCGCCCTGGTGTGGTCGAGGTCGCTGGCAGGGTCGAGGTCGGCCAGCAAGACTGCAAACTCGTCGCCCCCCAGGCGCGCCACCAGGTCACCGTTGCGCACCGCCTGCAGAGACAGGCGCTCGGCCACGCCCTACAGCATGAGGTCGCCGAAGCGGTAGCCGAGCACGTCGTTCACGTGCTTGAAGCGGTCGAGGTCGAGCATCACCACGGCGACCGAGCGGCCGTCGGCCTTGCCGAGCGCCATCGCTTCGATCTCCGCGTTGCGGAACTGCTGGCGTTTGGCCAGGCCGTTGAGACCGTCCCAGTACGCGAGCTTGAGAATCTCTTCTTGTTGGCCGGCCACGCTGATGCGCATGCGTTCGAAGGCGTGGGCCAGGTCGCCGATTTCGTCGGTGCGGCGCTGGCCACCGAGCGGCGTGGCGTAGTCTCCGGCGCCCAGGCGC
>JACMKJ010000583.1 GCA_014380155.1 Rhizobacter sp.
CGTGGCGTAAGTGCAGATGATGAGCAGGTCGCCCACCTGAGCCTTGCGAGCCGCCGCGCCGTTGAGCGAGATCACGCCCGAGCCGGGCGCGGCCTTGATGACGTAGGTGGAGAAGCGCTCGCCGTTGGTCACGTTGTAGAGCTCGATGCGCTCGAACTCGCGCATGTCGGCTTGCTCAAGCAGCGTGCTGTCGATGCCGCACGAGCCTTCGTAGTGCAGGTCGGCTTCGGTGACCGTGGCGCGGTGCAACTTGGCCCGCAGCATCACTCGGTTGTTCATGCTCTTCTTCTCACTTGCGCTTGACCTCACCCGCCTGCGTCATCAGGCAGGCGGCAACGATGTCGTCGTCCATCGGCACGTTGAACGTTCCTTCTTTGGTGAACACGAGCTTCAGAAAGTCAAGCACGTTGCGTGCATAGAGAGCGCTCGAATCGGCGGCCACCAGTGCGGGCAGGTTGGTCTCACCGACCAGCGTCACGCCGTGCTTCACCACCGTCTTGTTGGCTTCGGTCAGCGGGCAGTTGCCACCTTGTGCCGCGGCCAGGTCGATGATCACGGAGCCCGGCTTCATCGCCTTGACCATCTCTTCGGTCACCAGCACCGGTGCGGCGCGGCCAGGGATCAGCGCGGTGGTGATCACGATGTCGGCTGCGGCCACCCGCTTGGCCACTTCGATCTTCTGGCGGTCGAGCCAGCTTTGCGGCATGGGCTTGGCGTAGCCGCCCACACCTTCGGCGGCTTCTTTCTCTTCGGCCGTGTCGTACGACACGTCGATGAACTTGCCACCCAGCGATTCGACCTGCTCCTTCACCGAAGGCCGCACGTCGCTGGCTTCGATGACGGCGCCCAGGCGCTTGGCGGTGGCAATGGCCTGCAGGCCGGCCACGCCCACGCCGAGGATCACCACGCGCGCGGCTTTCACCGTGCCGGCGGCCGTCATCAGCATGGGGAAGAAACGCTGGTACTTGTCGGCCGCGATCATCACGGCCTTGTAGCCGGCGATGTTGGCCTGCGACGAGAGCACGTCCATGCTCTGCGCGCGGGTGGTGCGGGGAGCGGCTTCGAGCGCGAAGCTCGTGATGCCGGCACCGGCCAAGCGCTGCAGGTTGTCGCGGTCGAAGGGGTTGAGCATGCCCACCAGCGCAGCGCCGGTGTTCATCAGGCTGAGCTCGGAGTCGAGCGGCGAGCGCACCTTCAGCACCAGCTCGGCGGCGAAAGCGCCGGCCTGGTCGGTGATCTCAGCGCCCGCGGCCGCGTAGGCCTCGTCGGTGACGCTGGCGGCAACGCCGGCCCCCGACTGGATGCGCAGCGTGTGGCCCTGGGCCTTGAGCTTTTTGGCTGTCTCGGGCGTGACGGCAACACGCGTCTCGCCGGCCATCGTCTCGAGCGGTACCCCAATCAACATGGATCTGACTCCTCAGTCGCCGACGCGATAGTGACTTGCGCCGAACTTACAAAACACGCGAGCGTAACGCATTGTGAGGAGGCGTTGCCGTAGAACGTCTGATGCCAGCGACACCTACCATCGCGCCATGTCAGAGCGTTGGAAACCCAGTGTCACCGTCGCCGCCGTCATCGAGCGCGACGGCCGTTTTCTGCTGGTGGAAGAAGACACGGCCGAAGGCCTCAAGCTCAACAACCCGGCCGGCCACCTGGAGCCGGGCGAATCGCCCGAAGAGGGTGTGCTGCGCGAGGTGCTGGAAGAAACGGCCTGCCACTTCACAACCTCGTGCGTGGTCGGGGTCTACCTGTCGCGCTTCCAGCGGCCCGCCACCGGCGAAGACGTGACCTACCTGCGCATCGCGTACGGCGGCAGCGTGAGCGAGCCCGACCCGGCGCTTGCGCTCGATGAAGGCATCGTGCGCACCCTGTGGATGACGCTGCCAGAGCTGCGCGCCAGCCGCGAGCGGCACCGCAGTGGCCTGGTGCTCACCTGCATCGAGGATTACCTGGCCGGCAAGCGATACCCGCTGTCGCTGGTGGTCGCCGACCCCACGCTCTACACGCCCGAGATCAAGCGCTGATTTTTGTCCCGGCGGTGACCTTCGCACTGTGCGAGGCTTGCTAATCTGGCTGCATGAAAGTGTCTGAACTTGCGCAGCTCACCAGCGTGTCAGCCCATCGGCTGCGGCGTTATGAAGAGCAGGGCCTGCTCCGCGCCGAGCGTGGTCCTTCGGGCTACCGCGAGTTCGGGGAGCACACGGTGCGCGAGGTGATATTCATTTCGATGAGCCGCGACCTCGGCTTCTCGCTCAAGCAGATCGCCGACACGCTGCCGCGCTACCGAAGCGGCTCGCTCACCTTCGACGAGATGGTGCATCACATGCGCACACGCATTGCCGAGGTCGACGCGGCCATCGCCGCGCAGCGCGAGCTGCGCAAGAAGCTGGTCTCTCACATCGCCTGGCTACAGAAACGCAAAAACAAGCGCAAGCGTTCGCTGGCGCAGCGCCCACCCGCCAAGTCTGCTTGGCCCTCCACCCGAAAGGAACGACCATGACTTCCATCACCGACACCGTGCGCCAGGCCGTGCTCGCCATGCCGATGGCGCAGACGCTGAAACTCCAGTTCAACCGCGTCGAGCCTGGCGATGTGGAGTTGCAGATCCCGGTGCAAGAGGCCTGGTGCTTTCGCCCCGGCCAGCTGCAGGCCACGGCGGTGTTTGCCGCGGCCGACTTCGCGGCGGTGGCCGCTGCCGGGACCGTGTTGCCACCGGGGTTCATCAACGCCACCATCGATGCCCAGCTCAAGCTGCTGGCACCGGCACGCGGTACCCATTTGGTGGCGCGCGGCCGGGTGGTGAGCGCCTCGCGCCTGCTGACCGTGTGTGCGGCCGATGTGTACGCGGTGCACGAAGGCCACGAGACCTTGTGCGCCACGCTGCTTGGCACGGCACGCAACATCGAGCTGCGCGCCGCCGCCTGAGCCGCACTCAGCCTGCTGCTGCCATCTCCTGCGAGCGCCGCCACTGCACGATCTCGGCGATGGTGAGCGTGGGCAGGCCGTGCGCCAGCGCAAAGGCGTCGACCTGCTCGCCGCGCGCCATGCTGCCGTCAGGGTTCATCAGCTCGCACAACACGGCCGCCGGTTTGAGGCCGGCCAGACGCATCAGGTCGACCGAGCCTTCGGTGTGACCATCACGTTCCAGCACGCCGCCCGACTGTGCGCGCAGCGGAAACACGTGACCGGGGCTCACCAGGTCGTCGGGCTGTGCACCGTCGGCAATCGCCGCGCGGATGGTGGTCACCCGGTCGGCCGCGCTGACGCCGGTGGCCACGCCGTGGCGCGCCTCGATCGACACCGTGAAGGCCGTGCCGTAGCGGCTCTCGTTGCGAGACACCATGGGCGGCAGTTGCAGCCGTTTCAAGGCGTCGTCGGGCAGGCACAGGCAGACGATGCCGCTCCCCTCGCGGATCAGGAGCGCCATGGTCTCGGCGGTGATGCGCTCGGCGGCGACGATCAGATCGGCTTCGTTCTCCCGCTCGTCGTCGTCGAACAAGAGGATGGGTCGGCCGGCATGCAGCGCACGCAGCACCGCTCGCAGGCGGGAGGGGAAGGCATTGAACGTGGGTTGGTGAGACATTGAAACGCTCCTCGCAAAAGTGGGGCGAAAAACATTTCAGGGGCGCGCGAACACACGACGGCGCACGCCGGGGGATGGCGTGCACAGCCGAGCATCAGCACATCTTCTTGCATCCGGACTGTGACCGTCGGCCCTGGCATCGCACCAGATCTGCTGACCTTTCCCCTCAGAAGAGAAAAGCGCTCGCGGGCTCACCACCTGAGTGGCATACCGCCGGTGGGGAATTCCACCCCGCCCTGAAGACGTGTGCCAGCCCGACGGCCGGCCGATCGATCTTAGGTGGCCGCACCGTGCGTGCCTGTCATGCAGATGACACGCCTGAACCGGGGGCTTTGATCACCTTCATCAACGACTATTTCGATGAGGGCACCAAAAAATTACTCATGCGGCCTGGTGCACAACGCGGGCAGTATCGGCGCTCGCACTCCTTGGTGGCCTTTGCAGCCATCACTCAGCTTCGAAGGACGTCGCCATGAACCGCAGACAGCTGCTTGTGACCACCGCCGCCACGGCGTTTCACCCTGCAAGCCGGGCCGCCACGGTCTGGCATCTTTCTACCGGCTATCGAGCCGACTCGTTTCAAGGTCAGACCATCGCCGGCTTCGCCAGGGCGGTCGAGGCCTCGACAAGCGCAGCGTTGCGCATCCAGGTGCATGCCGACAACTCCAGCGTGCCGCTCGCCGAGATTGCGGCGGCAGTGCGCTCTGGCAAACAACAGGCCGGCGAGGTGATCATGACCGGCTTGGCCAAGGAGATCCCGATCGCCGGGGCCGATGCAGTGCCGTTCGTGGTGTCGAGCTACGAAGACGCGCAGCGGCTGTGGCAATCCCAGCGCCCTTTGATCGAGCGCCACTTCGTCGCGCGTGGGTTGAAGGTGCTCTTTGCCGTGCCTTGGCCGCCGCAGAACTTGTATTCCATGCGCCCGGTGCGCCAGGCCGACGACCTGCGCGGCAGCAAGATGCGCACTTACAACGCGACCACCGTGCGCATCGCGCAGCTGCTGGGGGCGGAACCGGTGGACGTGCCGATGTCCAAGGTGGCGCAGGCCTTGTCCGAGGGCCGCATCGACACCATGATCACCTCGGCCGTCACCGGTGTGGAGAACAAGGTGTGGAGCGCCTTCAAGTTCTTCTACGAGATCAACGCCTGGTTCCCCAAGAACATCACCTTTGCGAACGCGGCCGCTTTCGCGGCCCTTCCAGTCGACCAGCAGGAGATGGTGCTGCGGTCGGCCGCGGTGGCTGAAGCCGCCGGCTGGAGTGCCAGCCGCGCAGCGGCTGTCGACTCCATGAACGAGTTGCGGCGAAACGGCATGCGCATCGAGCCTGCTCCAAGCCTGTTGCGGCCGGTGATCCGCCGCCTGGGCGAGAAGTTCTCGCTCGAGTGGCTGCAAGACGTGGGGCGAGAAGCCAATGAGGTGTTCATTCCTTTCTATGCGCGACGCTGAGCTGCGAGAACCCTGCGGCCCGTGCGGGTGGGGTGCACTTCATAGAATCGCGCCATGGCAAAACAAAGGGTGGTGGTGGGTTTGAGTGGTGGCGTGGATTCGGCCGTCAGCGCCTACCTGCTCAAACAGCAGGGCCATGAGGTGATCGGCATCTTCATGAAGAACTGGGAAGACGATGACGACAGCGAGTACTGCTCGTCGAACATCGACTTCGTCGACGCCGCCGCGGTGGCCGACGTGCTCGGCATCGAGATCGAGCACGTCAACTTCGCGGCCGACTACAAGGACCGTGTGTTTGCCGAGTTCCTGCGCGAGTACCAGGCCGGCCGCACCCCCAACCCCGACGTGCTGTGCAACGCCGAGATCAAGTTCAAGGCCTTTCTCGACCACGCCCTGCGCCTGGGCGCCGAGAAGATCGCCACCGGCCACTACGCCCGTGTGCGTGAAGTGAACGGCCGAGCTGCCGCCGGGCCGTCCCAAGGCGGCTCGCGCCCCCTCGGGGGGCAGGAGCGCAGCGACGTGGGGGCCACATCCTTTCAGTTGCTGAAAGGGTTGGACCCGTTGAAAGACCAAAGCTACTTCCTGCACCGCCTTACAAAAGCGCAGCTGAGCAAGACGCTGTTCCCGGTGGGCGAGCTGCCCAAGACCGAGGTTCGCCGCATCGCTGCCGAGATCGGCCTGCCGAACGCCAAGAAAAAAGACTCCACCGGCATCTGCTTCATCGGCGAGCGGCCGTTTCGCGAGTTCCTCAACCGCTACCTCGCGAACACCCCCGGCCCGATCAAGGACGACCGTGGCCGCAAGGTCGGCGAGCACGTGGGTCTCTCCTTCTACACACTCGGCCAGCGCAAGGGCATCGGCATTGGCGGTGTCAAAGAAAGCAAGAGCGCCAAGGGTGGCAGCGAGCACGAACCCTGGTTCGTGGCGCGCAAGGACATGGCGGCCAACACGCTGTACATCGTGCAAGGCCACGAGCACCCCTGGCTGCTGTCGCACACGCTGGTGGCCGACGACATCAGCTGGGTCGCCGGTGCGGCCCCGGCCGATGGTGCGGTGGCGGCCAAGACGCGCTACCGCCAGAGCGACGCCGGCTGTGACATCGCTCACGCTGAGGGCCGGTTCACGCTGCGGTTCGCGCAGCCGCAGTGGGCAGTCACCCCCGGTCAATCGGCTGTGGTCTATGACGGCGAGGTCTGCCTGGGGGGTGGGGTGATCACAAGCCCCGAGGCCTGAGTCTCAAGTTGGGCCCGTCACAGGCCGATACAACATGCAGCGCCCGCCCTCCCGGTGGGCCAGCCGTGCCGCCACCGACCATGCTTTCGTTCATTCGCCGTTTTGCTCTTGTTGTGATCTGTGTCGCCGCCCCGTTGGCCCAGGCTGCGGTGGTGAGCGTGACCGTCACCGACGCTGCCGGCCGGCCGTTGGCCGATGCGGTGGTGATGCTCGAGCCCGCCAGTGGCAAGCTGCCCGTCAAGCCGATGGCGCAGGTGAACGTGGCCCAGGTCAGCCGCCAGTTCGAGCCCCGGCTCACGGTGGTGACGGTGGGCACGCCGGTGAACTTCCCGAATTTCGACACCGTGCGCCACCAGGTCTATTCGTTCTCGCCAATCAAGACCTTTGAGCTGAAGCTCTACGCCGGTGTGCCCAGCGCGCCGGTCGTGTTCGACAAGCCCGGCGTGGCCGTGCTCGGCTGCAACATCCACGACCGCATGGCCGCCTGGGTGGTGGTGGTCGACACCCCCCATCACGCACGCACCAGCGCCAGCGGCGCGGTACGCATCGACGGTGTGGCCGCCGGCAGCTACCGGTTGCGCGCCTGGCATGCCGGCGTGCCGGCGGGCAAGGAACCTGCGCCGGTGGACCTGAGCATCTCGGCGGGTGGCGCCCAGGCCCAGATCCAATTGCCGGCGAGCGCGTTGTGAAGCCGCTGCCGGTTCGTCTGCACGCATGGATGCGCAAATCGCTGAGCGCACGCATCGTGCTGCTCTTCCTGGGCCTGCTCCTGCTGGTGCAGGGCCTGAGCTTTGTCGCCATTCGCGCCACCATCGACCGCAACGCCCGCGCGGCCGTGGCCGAAGACCTGCTGGTCGGCGAGCGGTTGCTCAAGCGCGTGCTCGATCAAAACGCCCAGAAGCTGACCGAAGGCGCCACCCTGCTGGCGGCCGACTACGGCTTTCGCTCCGCCGTCAGCAGCAATGACGCGGCCACCATCGCCGATGTGCTGGCCAACCACGGCGAGCGCATTGGCGCCAGCGTGGCCGTCTTGCTCGACACCAGCTTCCGCCTGCGCGCCGCGGCCCAGGCTGACGTGAGCGGTTTGAAGCCTCTGCTGGATCGCCTGGCCGCCAACGGCGGCAGCGCCAAGCGCGACAGCGACGTGGTGGTGATCAACAACACGCCCTTCCAGTTTGTGATGGTGCCGTTGCGGGCGCCGGTGCTGGTGGGCTGGGTGTTGATGGGCTTCCCGGTCGACCAGCGACTGCTGGACGAGATGCGCACGCTCTCGTCGTTGCATGTCAGCCTGGAAGTGCAGCGCGACCCGCAGTCGGCCTGGAAGACCACCGTGTCCACCCTGCCCCAGACGGGCCGCATTGCGCTTGAGCGCCAGAACATCTTCTTGCCTGGCGCCCCCGCGATGAGCTTGCGCCTGCCCGATGGCGAATACAGTGCCCGCGCCGTCGCCCTCGCCGAACCCGGCGGGTCCGCCGTGTCGGCCGTGCTGATGCGCTCGGTGGATGAAGCCGTGGCGCCTTACCGCCAGCTGCAGCTCGGCCTGGCCGTGCTCACGCTGCTCAGCGTGGCGGTGTTCGGTGTGGGCAGCGTGGAGACAGTGGTCTGCCAGGCTGACTGCGCGTCACGCTGCACCTCCAGGCTGATGTGCAGCGACGAAAGCGTGCGCATCTCGTCGACCAGGCGCTGGTCGACCGGGAAGCCCATCAGC
>JACMKJ010000584.1 GCA_014380155.1 Rhizobacter sp.
GCGGCCGCGGCTTCGGGCGTCTGCTCGGGCTCGTCGGGCGAGCGAAGCAGCCAGTACCCCAGCGCGACCACCGCAACGGCGCCCGCCAGCGCCACCCACCATGAACGTTTGAGCATGTCAGCCATGAGCGAAGAAGACCACCAAAAGAGGCGCGAGCATAGCCCGCGAACACCCGCAGAACCTTGACTGGCGCACCAGGGTTTGCCCCCGACGCCAGCGCGCGATCGCCCTACCCCCTCCCGACGCGCGCGTAGCACAAAACACCGCCGAAGGCTTGATCCGAAGCGCAGGTGGAAAGCGATGATGATAAAAGTGCACGGTGGTTTAAAAATGTCTTCTCCCGCCGCTTCAGCTGCTGTTCAGTTCGAAGGGAACGGGGTTTCACACCGGTTTTCACACTGACAGGAGACAAACATGACCTACAAAGGCATCACCCAATTCGCCAAGGCTTCGCTGATCGTCTGCACCCTGGTTCTTTCGGTAGCCGCTTCCGCGCAAAACCCTTTTGAGCGTGGCCCGGCGCCGACCACAGCGTCCCTCGAAGCCAGCCGCGGCCCGTTCGCCACCAGCTCGTTCACCGTGAGCCGCCCGAGCGGCTACGGCGCCGGCACCGTGTACTACCCGACCAACGCCGGCGGCACGGTTGGCGCCATCGCCATCGTGCCGGGTTACACCGCACGCCAGTCGAGCATCAACTGGTGGGGCCCGCGCCTGGCTTCGCACGGTTTCGTGGTCATCACCATCGACACCAATTCGACCCTTGACCAACCCTCCAGCCGCTCGCGCCAGCAGCTGGCCGCGTTGGACCAAGTGGCCACGCTGGCTCGCACCAGCAGCAGCCCGATCTACAACAAGGTCGACACCACGCGCATGGGCGTGATGGGCTGGTCGATGGGGGGTGGTGGCTCGCTGATCTCGGCAGAGAACCGCCCCTCGCTCAAGGCCGCTGCACCGCAAGCGCCGTGGAACAGCTCGACCAACTTCTCGTCGGTCACCGTGCCCACGCTGATCTTCGCCTGCGAAAACGACTCGATTGCAGCGACCGGCTCGCACGCCTCGCCGATGTACAACAGCATGTCGCGCAACCCGAAGCAGTACCTCGAGATCAACGGCGGCTCACACAGCTGCGCCAACAGCGGCAACAGCAACCAGGCGTTGATCGGCAAGAAGGGTGTGGCCTGGATGAAGCGCTACATGGACAACGACACCCGCTACACGTCGTTTGCCTGCGCCAACCCCAACAGCACCCGGGTCAGCGACTTCCGCGTTGCTCGTTGCTCGTGATGTGAAATGAAAAAAGGCCGGGCATCTCAGCCCGGCCTTTTGTTGACATACAGCGCGTCAGAGCTTGGTCGCCAACCACGTCCCGCTGATGCTGTTGGATGGCTGGGTCCAGGTGCCGGAGGCTGAGGTTGCGGTGAAGCTGCCGCTGAAACTCGCGCCACTGCTCGATCCGCCGCTGGCTGTGAAGCTGGCCACACCGGTCGACGAGACTCGCCCGCTGAGCGTGAAGCTGCCGCCGAGGCCGGTGGAAGTGCACGAACCCAAGATGTAGCCAGTGGCATCGATCGACACGGGCGTGCACGAGCCGGTGTCACCACCTGCATACGCCGCACCCCAGGTTCCGATGTAGGCCGATGGCGTCGCATCGATCGTCGGCACGGTGATGCCGAGCTGTGAGGCAACGGCTTCGAACGCGATCTTGTTCAGGCGCGTCGTGGTTGTGCTCAGGCCGATCTTGTCCTTCCAGCCGTAGTAGATGACACCATTGCGCTGCACGAACACGCGGGTGAAGGTCTGCACGTTGGTGGACGCCGGCAGCCCCGAGAAGCTCATGATCGGTGTCACGCCATCGAGTGCCACACCCAGCGCATAGGTTCCGGAGCCTGCCGCCGCACAGTTGCTCATGGCGCCGTTGCTGGCGTCGTAATCGCACAGGTAGTAGCTCGCGGTGGACGAGGGACCGAATGCGACACGCAGCGCCTCGGCCAGGCAAGGATTGACGGTGCAGCCAGTCGGCAAATGCAGACGCGCCATCGAAGCGGTGTTGACCGCCGTGGGCGATGCTGGCAAAGGGTACGCAGCCACCAGCGCTGCGAGCGTCGAGACGCCCGGCACCGAGCCCTCAGAGACACGATATTGAACCGGCGTCACCGTGCTGGTGACGGTGGCCCTGCGCAGCGCGGCACCCGAGGGCATGTTCCCTGTCAGCGCCCCGCTGGAAACGCCCAGCATGGTCGACGCGGTGTTGACTCCGATCGCCTGGGTCTGGGCTACCACGCTGGCGATGCTCAGACCGGCCACGTCGGTGGTGGTGCTCGTGCCGTCATAGGTGTAGCCACCGAAGACCGTGGTGTACGGGCTGCCCGCGGTCTGAGTGTTGGCCGTGGTTCCGTTGAACGTGCGCCAGCCGGTCGGTGTAGCGTAAAGCGCCGTGTCATAAAGAACGGACAGCGCGGTCGGCACGCCGCCGATGCGCCCGACGCGTTGGTCGTAGTAGGTGGTCATGCCTGACGCATCAGCCACATTGCTTGAATAGTAGAAGCGCAACATGTAGTTGTTGGCGTCTGTGTAGTTGAATACCCGCACGGTGTACCCGGCGGCAGACGCTGGTGCGGGTGGGGGTGCGGGGGCCGGAGCCGATCCGCTGTCACCGCCACCGCCGCAGGCGGTCAGTGCAAGAAAGGTGACGGCCAAGGCCGACAGACGAACGCGATGTGACAACTCCATGTGCATGAGTTCCTCCCTGAAAAGTTGAAGTAGGGCATCAAGGCCCATGCCGGTCAGACGGTGTGCCGAGCAACTGTGATTATGGTTGACGGGGTGTGACGCGGCCCCCACGAGGCGAGCTGTTGGTCGCGCCCACAATGGGGATGGACGGCGCCGATCCACGGGCCGCCAACAGCGCGCGCGAGGCGCCTCTCGGCCCGCCCCGCTCAGTGAGCCAAGATCTTCGACAAGAACTCTTTCGCCCGAGGCGAGCGCGCATCGGGGTTGCCGAAGAAGTCATCGCGGGTGCAGTCTTCGACGATCTTGCCGGCGTCCATGAAGATCACGCGGTGGGCCACCTTCTTCGCAAACCCCATCTCGTGCGTGACGACCATCATCGTCATGCCCTCCTGGGCCAGCTTGACCATCACATCGAGCACCTCGCCCACCATCTCGGGGTCGAGTGCCGAGGTGGACTCGTCGAACAGCATCACGATCGGGTCCATGCTGAGCGCGCGGGCAATGGCAACGCGCTGCTGCTGTCCGCCGGAAAGTTCGCTCGGAAAGTTGTTGGCTTTGGCTTGGAGATGGACTTGCGCCAATAATTCACGTGCTTCTGCTTCCGCCTTCTGCTCTGGCAGCCCCAACACTTTGCACGGAGCCA
>JACMKJ010000585.1 GCA_014380155.1 Rhizobacter sp.
CGGCGCGGGCGGCTTCGCCACCGCGCGTGGCGGCTTGCGTTCAGCAGGCGATGCAGCGACGGGCGCTTTCGGCGTCACGACCACAGGGCTGGGCACAGTCGGTGACGGTAAGGGCGGCGGCACCGACGGAACCACCAACGCCGGGGCTGGCACGGGCGCAGTAGCAGGTGCCATAGCGACTGGCTGAGGAATTGGTTCAGGCGCGCTGCTCCCCATGAACTGCCAGGCCAACACGGCCACCAGCACCAGCGAGAGCCCAATCACCACCCACATCAAGGGCGGTTTGCGCCGACCACTCTCGTCTTCGTCTTCGTCGGCCAGGGATTCGGGCACCTGCTTCGCGTGCAGGCTCGGCACCGCACCCCGCTCGCGCTCGGAATCGGCTCGTCTGAGTGCATCGAGGATGTAGGACATGCCCCGCCTTTCAGTTGGCAGCCGTGTCGGCCTGGAGACGTGGTTCGTCCACACCGGCGACGCGATTGAGTTGCATCACCGTGATGGGCCCTGCCCTGCCATCGGGCTTGAGCCCCTGCGCAAGCTGAAAGCTCGACACCTTGGCCTGCAAGGCAGCATCTAGCTTCTGCGTGCCCAGGGGTTGTGCTTCACCATGCACCTTGGCCAGTTGCAGCGCAAGCCAGTCGATGGCGGGGCCGGCCTGGCCCGTGCCCGTCTTGCTCTGGTAACCCTGCGGCGATCGCCACAGCGTGGCGAACTCGCCGCGCCACTGGCGCGACAAGGCCAGCAAACCGACCGTCTGCGTGACACCGCCCGCACGCAGGCTGGCACTTTGGTTCGTGAGCCCCACCAGCACGGCGTAGGCCGGCTTGCCTGCATCGTCGTACAGGGTGAGCACGCTCGGGCGGCCCAACTGGCGGATCAGCGCCAGGCCTCCATCGCTCTTGAAACACTGCAGCTGCTGCAGAGCGGCCGACTGGCAGGGATCGCCCTCGCCCAGCGAAGCTTTCCACCAGGTACCGAGCTCGCGCCAGGCTTCGTTTTCACTGCGCAGGCTCAGCGTGATTGCCGCTGCCGGGTCCGCGATGGCACTGCTGGCCGCGGCAGACTGGCTGGCGGCGGCCAGCGATGCGCTTGCGGCGGCCGACGCCGCCTTGGCGATCGGTTCCACGGACTGCCGCTGTGCCCCATTTTGGGCCGCGACCCAGCTGATGATGCCGAACAAGGCCGCCCCGGCGAGCAGGCCCGCGCCCGCGGCGAGCAGCGCGACCCGCGTCAAACGTGTGGCTGGCAAAGCCGCGATATCACTCTCCCCAAACACCTCGACCGCGGCCTTGTCGATGGTGTCGCGGTTCACGCGCGAGCGGCCACCGGCATAAGCACCCAGCAAGGCGCGGTCGCACAGCAAATTGATGCGGCGCGGCACACCGCGCGACAGCTGGTGAATTCGCTTGCGCGCATCGCGCTCGAAGGGCACGAGGCCACTCAAGCCCGCCACGCTCAGGCGGTGCCGTATGTACTGCGTGGTCTCGGCCTGGGACAAGGCCTTGAGGTGATACCGCGCCGTCACGCGCTGAGCGAGCTGCTCCAGGTCGGGCCGGGCCAGCATGTCGCGCAGCTCGGGCTGACCGATCAAGATGATCTGCAGCAGCTTGCGCTCGCTGGTCTCGAGGTTGGTCAACAGGCGCAGCTGCTCGAGCACCTCGGGCGAGAGGTTCTGCGCCTCGTCGATGATGAGCACGTTGTTGAGCCCCACCGCGTGGGTCTTGAGCAAGAACTCGTTGATCGGGTCGAGATACTCCTTGACCGTCTCGCTGCGAAGCCGGTCCGGGTCGAGCGGGATGCGGAACTCCTCGCAAACCGTCTTCAGCAGCTCGACCACCGTGAGCTTGGGGTTGAAGATGTAGGCGACGTTGCAGCGCTTGGGGATCTGCTCCAGGAAGCAGCGGCACACCGTGGTCTTGCCTGCGCCGATCTCGCCGGTGAGCAACACCACCCCGCCACCGCCACGCACGCCGTAGAGCAAATGCGCAAGCGCCTCGCGGTGACGCTCGCTCATGTACAGGTAGCGAGGGTCGGGCGCGATCGAGAAGGGTTCTTGCCTGAGGCCGAAGAATTTCGCGTACATCGTGGGCGCGAGTCTATCCCCGGGTCGGGTCACACCGAACAAGCAGTTCGGCGGCGCCGGGGTCTCGTTCCCTCAAGACAGCCGCTCGATGATCGTCACATTGGCCAGCCCACCGCCCTCGCACATGGTCAGCAGGCCGTAGCGTTTGCCTCGCTGTTTGAGCGCGTGCACCAGCGTCGTCATCAGCTTGGTACCCGAGGCGCCCAGAGGGTGCCCAAGCGCAATCGCTCCGCCGTTGACATTGAGGCGTGCCGGGTCGGCCCCGGTCACCTGCAACCAAGCCAGTGGCACCGGCGCAAAAGCCTCGTTCACTTCGAACAGGTCGATGTCGTCGATGGACAGGCCGGTCTTGTGCAGGGCCTGCAAGGTGCCGGGGATGGGGGCCTCGAGCATCACCACCGGGTCGTGGCCGATCACCGTCATGTGGTGCACGCGTGCGAGCGGTTGGACACCCAGCGCCTTCAGTCCGCGCTCATTGACGACCATCACGCCACTGGCACCGTCGCAGATCTGGCTGGCCGTGGCCGCCGTGACGCGACCACCGGGCTGGATGAGCTTGACGCCGCCGATGCTCTCCATCGACGCATCAAAACGGATGCCTTCGTCGCTGCGATGAAGCTCACCGCTTTCGGTGCCATCTTGCAGGCGCGCTGTCACGGCGACGATCTCTTCGTCGAACGCGTGCGAGCGCACTGCGCCGATGGCGCGCTGGTGGCTCTGGAACGCGTAGGCGTCGAGTTGGTCCTTGGAGAGCTCGTACTTCTTGGCGATGGCTTCGGCGCCGAAGAACTGGCTGAACTCCACCCCCGGGTAACGCGCCTGCATGCGCGGGCTCACGTAGTAGCCGAGGCCGTTCTTGTGAGGAAGCGTCATCGGCATGCCCATGGGCACACGGCTCATGCTCTCGACGCCGGCGGCGATCACCATGTCCATGCTGCCCGACATCACGGCTTGCGCTGCAAAGTGCAAGGCCTGCTGCGACGAGCCGCACTGCCTGTCCACCGACGTGCCCGGCACCGACTCGGGCAGGCTGGAGGCGAGCACCGCATTGCGCGCCACATTGGCCGCCTGCTCACCCGCCTGGCCTACGCAGCCCATGATCACGTCGTCGACCATCGCCGGGTCGGCGCCGCTGCGCCGCACCAACTCGTCGAGCACCTGCGCTGCCAGGTCGGCCGGGTGCCAGCCCGACAGGCGGCCCCCTCGCCGCCCGCCTGCAGTGCGGGTGGAAGCAACGATGTAGGCCTCGGCCATGGTGGGCTCCTGGGGTGGGTCGAGCCTCATTCTGACTCGATGTGTGCCCCCAGCAGGCGCAGGTTTTCCACGAAACGCGGGTGCGCGCGGCGGATCGGCGCGGCATTGCGGATCACGGACCGCCCTTCGATGCTGGCGGCCAGCATCAGAAGCGCAATCGCCACCCGGATGATGTAAGGGCTTTCGACTTCGGCCGGCACCAAGGGCTTGCCACCGAAGGTGATGACACGGTGCGGGTCGGACTGAAATGCATGCGCGCCGAACTTGGAGAGCTCCGAGGTCCAGCCCATCGCACCGTCGTAAACCTTGTTCCAGAACATCGCGCTGCCTTCAGCCTGCACGCCCAGTGCGATGAAGATCGGCAACAGGTCGACAGGCAAGTAGGGCCAGGGTGCCGCCTCGATCTTTTGCAGCATGTTGGTGGTGAAAGGTTCGCTCACGCGCAGCTTGCCTTGCACACGGGCATGCGACCAACCGTCGCGGTGAGTCACGTGTACACCAAACTTGGCGAAGCAGCGGTCGATCAACGGAAAGTGTTCGGGCGAAGAGTTCCGCACCACGACCTCGCCAGCGGTGATGGCACCCAGCGCCAGGAAGGTCACGACCTCGTGGAAGTCTTCGGTGAACCTGAACTCGGTGCCACCCAGTTCGTCGATGCCTTCGATGGTGAGTTTGGAGGTGCCGATGCCCTCGATGCGCGCGCCAAGCTGCTGCATGAAGGCGCAGAACTCCTGCACGTGCGGCTCGCAAGCGGCGTTGGTCAGCGTCGACGTGCCACTTGCCAGCGCGGCACACAACACGAAGTTCTCGGTGGTGGTGACCGAGGCGTAGTCGAGCCAATGGTCGGTGGCGCGCAAGGGGCCATTGCTGTGCACGAGCAGGGCGTCTTCGCTGCGCTCGACATGACCGCCGAAGCGCTGCAATACCTCGACGTGCGGGTCGATTTCGCGCACGCCGAGGGTGCAGCCCTTCACGTCGTTTTCGATGCGCGCCTCGCCAAAGCGCGCCAGCAAAGGCGGCACCAGCATGATCGACGAGCGCATCTCTTGCGGCAGCCGGTGTAGCTTCGCGTCAAAAAGCGTGTGCCGGTGGTGAATACCCACGATGCCACGTTCGAAATCGGCATGCACCTCGCTGCCGATCTGCTCAAACACGGCCAGGATCTTGCGCACGTCAGTGATGTCGGGCACACCGCGCAGGTGCACCGGCTGGCGTGTCAACAAAGTCGCACACAGCACGGGCAACACCGCATTCTTGTTGGCAGATGGCACGATGCGCCCCGACAAAGGCACGCCCCCATGGACGACGATCCGAGACGCGTTGTGAGACCGCACCACTTGTTGCAAAGGCTGACTGGCTGACACGAGCATGGCTCCTGAGTTCATGCCACCCGACACGGTGGGCACGTCGCCAGCATCCACCGGGCCTGCGAAGGGGAGATGAAGCGCTCCTGGCTTGTGTGAAGCCTCAGTGAACTCGCATCGGCTAGGGAGTGAGGCTATTGCCCATGCCTGCAAAAACCGACACCATCGGCGCAGTCTCTCCAGCAGTCCTCGACACCGTATGAACACTCGAACCCCACACCTTGCGGCCGCCCTGCTTCTGTTGTCCGTAGCCGCCCACGCCGCACTGCCCGCCGATGGCGTCAAAGCCGCGGAAAGCTGCGAAGCCTCGGTCACCGACACCATCAAGGAAATGCGCGGCCGCGATGCACAAGAAGTTCAGTTCAGCAAAGACAAGCGCTCGCTACTTCCGACCACCGGTGAAGAGACCGACGTCAAAGGCGCCGGGCGTTATCGCACTGCTTCTGGCGCGTCGATGCCTTTCACCTACGGCTGCGCCTACAACGCCAAGACGGGGGCCACATCCGGCATCGTGTTCCGCGACGCCGGTGGCCCGAAGGCCAGCGAAGAAAAGCCCTGGCAGCCCGATCTGGTGAACGTGTCGCCCGAGGCCTGCGAAGCAGCGGTCGCATCTGCACTCAAGAGCAAACACCCGCGTGTGGGCCGCATTGCTTTCGGCTCCGACTCTCGTCAATTGCGCCCCGCCCCGTCAGGCCGATCCAGTTTGGAAGGCATTGGCGCACTCGAACGCGCCCCCGGCATGAACTTGGTGCAGTTCAGCTACCGCTGCGAATTCGAGCCCGGCAATGGCAAGCTCGTGGCGGTGCAGACAATCGAATGACGACTTGAGCCACCAATGAAAAAGCCCCGACAAGTCGGGGCTTTTTCATTTCTTCTGGAGGCGCGACCCAGAGTCGAACTGGGCTATACGGATTTGCAATCCGGTGCATAACCGCTTTGCTATCGCGCCCCTGAAACCTTGACAGCGCTTGCCTTGAAATCTCTTGGCAAAAAGGGAAGCCGAAGCTTCCCTTTCATGAATTTGGAGCGGGATAAGAGACTCGAACTCTCGACCTATACCTTGGCAAGGTATCGCTGTTGGAACTGAGCTAATCCCGCTTTGTGCCTCGATCAAATCAAAGCGCTTTTTGAAGCTTTCTGAATTAACCGAAGCTCGCATTATAGGACGAAAAAAGCCGAGCTGGCAAGCCCGGCTTGTCGACCATCCATCATCAATGCTTGAGCGACTCCGAAGTCACCGGTGCCACGGGCGTGTCGGCTTTCACCGCTTCAACCTTCGGCGGCTCTTCTTCGGCCAGCGGCTGTGGCATCGACTCCAGCGCCACTTCGAGCACCTGGTCGATCCACTTCACCGGCACGATCTCGAGGTGGTTCTTGACGTTCTCGGGGATGTCCTGAAGGTCCTTCGCATTCTCTTCAGGAATGAGCACCGTCTTGATGCCCCCGCGGTGAGCGGCCAGCAGCTTTTCCTTCAAACCACCGATGGCAGTGACTTCACCGCGCAAGGTGATTTCACCAGTCATCGCCACATCAGCACGCACCGGAATACCCGTCAGTGCTGAGACGAAGGCCGTGGTCATCGCAGCACCGGCGCTCGGTCCGTCCTTGGGCGTGGCGCCGTCGGGCACGTGGATGTGGATGTCGCGCTTCTCGAACATCTCGTCCTTGATGCCCAGGCGGCGTGAGCGGCTGCGCACGACAGAGCGTGCCGCTTCGACCGACTCCTTCATCACATCGCCCAGCGAGCCGGTACGGATGATGTTGCCCTTGCCTGGCATCACGGCGGTTTCGATGGTCAGCAGATCACCCCCCACTTCCGTCCACGCCAAACCGACCACCTGGCCGACCTGGTTCTGCTTCTCAGCCTGGCCGTAGTTGTACTTGCGCACACCCAGAAAGTCGTTCAGGTTGTCTTCGTTGACCACAACCTTCTCGGTGTAGGTGTTGAGCTGAATGCCCTTCACCACCTTGCGGCAGATCTTTGATACCTCGCGCTCGAGCGAACGCACACCGGCTTCACGCGTGTAATAGCGAATGATCCCGCGCACGGCCGATTCGGCGACTTCCATCTCTTCATCTTTGACACCGTTGTTCTTGCGCTGCTTGGGCAACAAGTAACGGGTCGCGATGTTGACCTTCTCGTCTTCGGTATAACCCGAGAGGCGAATCACTTCCATCCGATCCAGCAGGGCCGGCGGAATGTTCATCGAGTTCGATGTCGCGATGAACATCGTGTCGCTCAGGTCGAAATCGACCTCGACGTAGTGGTCGCTGAAGGTGTGGTTCTGCTCAGGGTCAAGCACCTCCAGCAGCGCCGATGAAGGGTCGCCACGGAAGTCCATGCCCAGCTTGTCGATTTCGTCCAGCAGGAACAGCGGATTGCGCGTGCCCACCTTGTTCAGGCTTTGCAGCACCTTGCCCGGCATCGCGCCGATGTAGGTGCGGCGGTGCCCGCGGATCTCCGCTTCGTCGCGCATGCCGCCCAGCGCCATGCGGACGTACTTGCGGCCGGTCGCCTTGGCGATCGACTGCCCGAGCGAGGTCTTGCCGACGCCC
>JACMKJ010000586.1 GCA_014380155.1 Rhizobacter sp.
GCCGCGCCGCTGATCAACGCCATCCGCAGCCACCGCGCACGGCGCATGACCGAGCGCATGCGCGAGTGCGCGGGCGGCGCGTGCGAGCTGCATGAACACAACAACAACCCGAGGAGGCCTGTATGAGAGTTCTGGTCGTGGGTGCCACTGGCTGCGTGGGCCGCGCGGTGGTTCACGCGCTGCGTTCGCGCGGCCACGCGGTGATCGAAGGTGCGCGCGGTGCGGTGGATGGGCGGCACACGATGCAGGTCGACTACATGCAGCCGCGCGAGCCCGAGGCGTGGGCGATGCGGCTGCGCGCCGAGCGCATCGACTCGGTCGTCAATTGCGTGGGCATCTTGATGGCCTCGCGCGGCCAGAGCTTCGAGCGTGTGCACAGCGCGGGCCCGATCGAGCTGTTTCGCGGTGCGGCGCTGGCCGGCGTGAGCCGCGTCGTGCAGGTCTCGGCCCTGGGTGTGCGTGACGACGCCGAGACCTTGGCCACGCCTTACCTGCGCAGCAAGCTGTTGGCCGACGACGCGCTGGCCAGCTTGCCGGTCGATGGGGTCGTGCTGCGCCCCTCGTTGATCTACGGCCCGCACAGCCAGAGCGCAGCGCTCTTTGCCACCCTGGCCAGCCTGCCCGTGATCTCGTTGCCGGGCCGGGGCGCACAGCCGGTGCAGCCCCTTCATGTGTACGAGCTGGCCGAGGCCATCGCGCAGTTGATCGAGCACCCGGGTGCGCTCGGCGGCGTGCATGAGTTGGCTGGGCCCACGGTGATGAGCTACCGCGAGATGCTGGCGGGCTACCGCGCGGCCTTGGGCTTGGGCGACGCGCTGTGGTTGCCGATGCCCATGCCGCTGATGCGCACATGGGCCTGGCTGGCCGAGGCGCTGCCGCAGAAGGTGTTTTGCCGCGACACCATCCGCATGCTCGAGCGGGGCAGCGTGCCGCGCGTGAACAACTTGGCCACGCTGCTCGGCCGCTCGCCCACACCGATGGTGCAGGGCCTGGCAGTGAGCGCGCCCGAGCCGCTGTTTGACCTGCGGGTGCGGCTGAGCCCGGCGATGTCGGTGCTGGCGCGTGGCTCGCTAGCGTTCATGTGGCTGTACACCGCGCTCATCAGCGCGCTGCTGCCGCAGCAGTCGGGCGTGATGGACTTGCTGGCGCGCTGCGGCTTTGAAGGGCGCCTGGGTGTGGCGGCGCTGGTGTTCTCTTGCACGCTCAACGTGGGGCTCGGCGTGCTGATGCTGAAGCGCGTCACGCCGTGGGGGCTGGCGTTGCAGGCTGCAGCGGTGGTGGGCTACACGGCCACGGCGGCGTTTCACATGCCCGAGTTGACGCTCGACCACTGCGGCCCGCTGATCAAGAACCTGCCGGTGCTGGCCTTGATCATGATGTTGTGGTGCGCGGTGCCGCTGCCCACCACCGAGCGCAAGGCGAGCCACCCGGTGCGCAAGCTGCGCTCAGCGGTGCGTGCCTCATGACCACGCGGCCGCCCTTGCCACCGGGTCAGCGCGAGCGTGATGACTTCCCGCGCTTCGGCTTGACACATTTCGCCAACCGGTTCCCGGGGCGTGCCGATCGCATCGAGCTGCGCATTCACGGTGACGTTCGCACACCGATGACGCTCACCGACGAGCTGGCGCGTTTGCCGCGCGTCGAGCAGCGGAGTGACTTTCACTGTGTGACCACCTGGTCGCGCCGCGGCATGGCCTGGAGCGGCTACCGCTTCACCGACTTCTATCACCAGCTCGTGCTGCCCTTGGCCGGCCCGGCGGCCGACATCAGCTTCGTGGTGCTGCGCGCGCAAGATGGCGCCCGCAGCAGCCTGCCGCTGGCCGACCTGCTGGCGCACGACGTGCTGCTGGCCGACCGGCTCGATGGCCCGCCCCTGGGCGGTGACCATGGTGCCCCGCTGCGCCTGGTGGCGCCGGCCCACTACGGCTACAAGAACCTGAAGCACCTCGACCGCATCGAGTTCTTGCGCAGCAGCGCCGGCTACCGCCCGCAGGGGCTTCGGTTCATGGTGCACGAGCGCGCGCGGGTGGCGCTCGAAGAGCGGGGGCGCTGGGTGCCGGGTTGGTTGCTGAGGTATTTGTACCGGCCTCTGATCGCCCCGACGGTGCGGCACTTTGTGCGGGCGTCGAAGAACCGAAAACCCTAGCGCCGCCGGCCTTCCAGCTCTTTGCAGACACTGCGCGCAACGCCCACGGCCCCGGGCGCAGCCGCCTCGGCCAGCACCAGCGCGCGGATCTGCTGCAGGCAGGGGTTCGACGGTGCGATCACCGCCTGCACCGCTTCGTCGAGCAGCTGCGCATCGCCCTCACCGAGCTTGAACGAGGTGGGGATCATGTCGAGCTTGCGCTTGAGCCCCGCGTGTTTCGGGTCGACCGTCACCACGTCTTCAAAACCGAAGTGATAGAACACCAGCCGCTGGCTCAGATTGAGGCTGGACGAGGGCCGCTCGCTCAGCGCCTTGCACAGCGCACTCGGCAGCTCGCGGGTTTCTGGTCTGCAGTCGCCATCGTTCCAGCGCAGGCGCGCGGTGTCGAACTCGCCCAGCAGGTTGGCGCGGTTGTTCTGCAGCAGCGAATCAACGGCATCGCTCACGTTGGCGTCGAGCAGCAGGCCCACCGTGCCGCGCGGGTCGGCCACGAGCCGGCTGGCGCCGCGCGGGCGGGTGAAGGCGTCGATCTGCAGCACGATGATGCGGTCGTGCGTGAGCCGGCCTTCGACCTCCATCTGGAACAGCGCGCGCTTGATCGACTTCAGCCCCAGGTTGTCGGAGTTGCCGCCGTCGAACACATGCAGGTACTGCTTGTCGGTGCATCGGAGTTCGCCTTGGCGGTCGTCCTGGCAATAGGTTTGCAGCGCGCCGGGGCGGTGGTCTTGCAGCGTCTGGCTTGGGAAGATGAGCGGGAAGGCCGACGAAGCCATCACCGCGCGCGCCAGCGAGTAGCTGTTGATGTCGGAGTTGATGCGGTCGCGGAAGTCTTGTTCGGTGAAGGTGAACACGCTGCCGAAGGCGTATTCGTCGGCCGCGATGATGCCGGGTGCGTCTTGGTCGGCTGCGGTGGTGGCGTTGACCAGCAGGTAGGGGCGTGTGGGGTTGAGCTCGCCCAGGCTCAGGTTGGCGCCGAGGATGCGCGTGCCGTACAGGTTGTCGCCGAGGGTCTGGGCCATGATGTCGCTGCGGTCGTAGGCAGTGAACCAGTAGCGCGCGATGTTGGTGGGCCAGAACCAGTTGCCGAACCAGCGGTTGAGGTAGTTGCGGCTGGTGAGGTGACGCACGGTGCCCGGTTCCCACTCGCGCAGGTGGGTAAGCGGCGCCTGGCGGCACAGGTTGTCGAGGCGGCGCAGCTCGGCAGTGGCACCCGGCAGCTGGCTGTTGAGCGCGGCGAGTTCTTCGGTTTGCAGCAGTGCGTTGCAGCGCAGGGTCTGCGTCTGGGCATCCACCTTGATGCGTGTGGCGAGCGGTGTGTCGGCCAGCTGCGCTGGCAGCACGTCGGCCAGGGTGGGCGACAGCAGCTCGGTGTCTCGTGTGGCGGCATACAAGGCGGAGGTGATCGAGCCGCCCGACACCGACGACATCACGTCCACTTCGTTGAGCAGGTCGACATCGGGAAACAGGGTTTGCAGCCGCAGCATGGTGGCGGCCGACAGGTAGGCCGCGCGCGAGCCGCCGCCCGAGAGCGCGAGGAACATCAGCACGCGCGGGTTGCCACGTTCACCGCCTACGCTGAAGGTGGCGCGCGTCGGCGCGGGCGCCGAGGCCGCGCTGCTGGGCGCGAGCGGCTTGTTGGTGTGCGAGTAGCTGGCGCAGCCTGGGAGCGCGATCAGCAGCAGGAGCATCACGAGGGTCGAGACGTGGCGTGGCATGCCTTGCTTATAGGGCAGTGCGGCGTGTCCCGTATCCCCATCTTTAGGGAGCGGCTCTGCTAACGTTGCTCCCATGATCTTCAAAGCCGGCAAATTGCTGCGTGCTGCCAATGCAGCGCGTCTCGCCACCTACCTGATTGCACTGTGGAAGCTGTTCAAGCACCCGCAGGCGCCGCGCAGCGCCAAATGGGTGGCGGTGGCCGTGCTGGCCTATCTGTTGAGCCCGATCGACCTGATCCCCGATTTCATCCCGATCCTCGGCCAGCTCGATGACTTGGTGATCGTGCCGCTGGGCATTGCGCTGGTCACGCGCCTCACGCCCAAGCCGCTGTGGGAGTCGCTGCTGCGCGAGGCCGAGCTCTCGCGCGAGAAGCTGCCGCGCCTGTGGTGGGGCGCCGTGCTGATCGGGCTGGTCTGGCTGGTGTTCTTCGGGCTTTTCATCTGGTGGGTGGTCTCGCTGGTGGCCGCTTGAGGGCGCTGAGTTGTTTGTGGGCCTTGCTGCTGTTCAGCGGCAGCGCACAGGCATTGAGCGGCGTGGTCACGCGGGTGGCCGATGGCGACACGCTGTGGGTGCGCCCCGTGGGTGGCAAGCCGGTCAAGGTGCGCCTGCAGGGCATTGATGCGCCCGAGCGCTGCCAGGCCTGGGGCGAGCGGGCAAGGGCCGCCCTGGCCACGCGTGTGCTGCACCGGCAGGTCGACGTTCGCACGCGGGCCTATGACGATTACCAGCGTGCCATCGCCCATGTCGAGCTAAACGGCGAAGACGTGGCCGCCTGGATGGTGCGCGAAGGCCATGCCTGGAGCTACCGCTACCGCCGCAGCCCGGGGCCTTACGCCGCGCAGGAACAACAGGCCCGCGCCGCGCGGCGTGGCCTGTTTGCTCTAGCAGCGGTCGAGCCGCGTGTTTTTCGCAAGACACACGGGCCTTGCGAGCCTCGGCCTTAATAAGGTCTTCAACTTCTGCCCCTAGAGTGGCCAACACCACCTCACTACCTGGAGCCTTTCGCATGCCTATCGCCTTCTTCAGACTGTTAGCCGCCGCCAGTGTGGTAACGGGAGCCTGCGGCGTGGCGCAGGCCCAGGGTTTCGACGCCGTTCGGCTGCAAGGCGAGCCGGGCAGCGAGGGCGAGGGCCGCGCGGGTGTCGCGCTGATCGCCGGCTACAAGTACCTGGGCTCCGACGAGAGGCGCACCCTGCTGCTGCCCACCATCGATTACCGCTGGCAAAGCGGCTGGTTCGCGGGCGTGGGCAATGGCATCGGCTACCGCTTCCCATCGAGCCCGCAATTCCAGTACGGCCTGCGGCTGGCAGCCGACTTCGGCCGCAAGGAGCACCGCTCCGATGTCTTGCGCGGGCTGGGCGACATCAGCGCGCGGCCCGAGGCGGGGGCCTTTTTCAACATGCAGCTGTCTCAAGGCCTGTCGCTCAGCAGCTCGCTGCGGTATGGCGCGGGCAACGACCGCAACGGCTTGGTGCTCGACCTGGGGGCGCAATACGGCGTGCAGCTGGCGCCGCAGTGGCGGCTGGGCGGCAGCCTGTCGACCGCCTACGTCAACCGCCACTACATGCAGGCGTATTTCGGCATCACGCCCGAGCAGAGCGCACGCAGCGGTTATGCGGTGTCGCAGGTCGATGCCGGTGTGCGCGACGTGAAGCTCGGCGCCTCGCTCACCCACTTCATCAACCGCGACTGGGCCCTCACCGGTGCGCTGAGCGCCAGCTCGCTGCAGGGCGATGCCAAGCGCAGCCTCATCGTGCGTGAGCGCAACCCCGTGACAGGCGTGCTGGCGCTGGGCTACAGGTTCTGACGTGATGGTGCCCCCATAGCCGAATTGCATTCGGCTCGCCCCCCAAGGGGGTCAAATTGCCTTGGGGCGGCCCGGCGGCAACTTGGGTTCCACTTACTTGCGCATGAGGGTGCTCTTGCCGAACAGGCTCTCGATCAGGTCGACGGCCACCTCGGCCGTGCGGTTGCGCACGTCGAGCGCGGGGTTGAGCTCCATCACGTCGAGCGAGGCCAGGCGGCCGGTGTCGGCGATCATCTCCATGCACAGCTGCGCCTCGCGGTAGGTCGGGCCACCGGGCACGGTGGTGCCCACGCCGGGGGCGATGTCGGGGTCGAGAAAGTCGACGTCGAAGCTCACGTGCAGGTGGGTGTTGGTGTCGAGCGTGGCGAGCGCCAGCTCCATGGCGTGGCGCATGCCCATCTCGTCGATGTAGCGCATGTCGAACACTTCAAGGTCCATCTCGTGCACGAAGCGCTTTTCGCCTTCGTCGACGCTGCGGATGCCGATCTGGCGGATCCACTTCGGGTTGATCGCGGGCACGTGGCCGCCGATCTCGATCAGCTCTTGCGGGCCCTTGCCGCACAGGCAGGCGACCGGCATGCCGTGGATGTTGCCGCTGGGCGTGAGCACACTGGTGTTGAAGTCGGCATGCGCGTCGAGCCACAAGATGCGCAGCTTCTTCTTGGTTTCGCGGCAGTGGCGCGCCACAGCACTGATCGAGCCCAGGCCCAGGCAGTGGTCGCCCCCCAGCAAGATCGGCAGGCGGTGCAGCGACAGCTCGGCGTACACCGCGTCGTGCACCAGGTGGTTCCAGGCCACCACCTCGGCCAGGTGGCGGTAGCCGTCGACCGGTGGTTGCCACGGGTTGGCCGGGCCGGAGAGGTTGCCGCGGTCGGCCACCTCGAAGCCGTGGCCCATCAATGCCGGCACGATGTTGGCCACGCGCAGGGCTTCGGGGCCCATGCTGGCGCCGCGGCTGCCGGCGCCGATGTCGGTGGGAGCGCCGATGATGCTGATGGGTTTGTTGGTGCTGGTCATGAGTCTGCGTCGAAAGAGCCGAGGTCGCCCAGTTCACCGAGACCGGTGACGGGCATGTCGAAACCGTATTCGGCTTCGAGAATGCCCCAGGCCTCTTCGGCCGACTCGACGTAGTGAAAGAGCTGCAGGTCGAGCGGGCTGATCATGCCCGTCTCGACGAGCAGGTCGAAGTTGATGAGCTTGGTCCAGAACTCGCGGCCGAACAACATGATGGGCCGGCGCCGGCACTTGCCGGTCTGGATGAGGGTGAGCACCTCGAACATCTCGTCCAGCGTGCCAAAGCCCCCCGGAAAACACAGCAGGCCGATGCTGCGCATCAGGAAGTGCATCTTGCGCAGGCCGAAGTAGTGGAACTGGAAGCACAGCTCCGGCGTGATGTACGGGTTGGGCGCCTGCTCGTGTGGCAGCACGATGTTCAGGCCGATGCTCTTGCCGCCCACCTCGTGCGCGCCGCGGTTGCCGGCTTCCATGATGCCGGGGCCGCCGCCGGTGACCACGTAGATCGGCGAGGCCAGTGCGCGCGACTTTTCGGTCACCAGGGCGCCGAAGCGACGGGCTTCGTCGTAGTAGCGCGACATGTGCAGATGGGTCTTGGCAATGCGCAGCGCGGTCTCGTTGTTGGCCGATTGCGCGTCGGAGAGCAGGCGTTGCGCCACGTCGGGCGGCACGATGCGCGCGCTGCCGAAGATCACGATGGTCGACTCGATGCCCAGCTCGCTTTGCACCAGCTCGGGCTTGAGCAGCTCCAGCTGCATGCGCACCGGGCGCAACTCTTCGCGCAGCAGGAATTTTTCGTCGGTGAAGGCGAGTTTGTAAGAGCTTTCCGGGCCGTCGTAGAGCGAGGGGGGCGGGCCTTGCAGCTCGGCTTCTTTCTTGGCCGGCGGGAAGTTGCGG
This sequence comes from Rhizobacter sp., assembly GCA_014380155.1. Lineage (GTDB taxonomy): Bacteria > Pseudomonadota > Gammaproteobacteria > Burkholderiales > Burkholderiaceae_C > Rhizobacter. Next base: position 7,581 of record JACMKJ010000586.1, read on the forward strand.
GCAGTGAGTTCGGTGCGCTTGTCCATGGCGAGCAGCTTAACGCCAGAGTGCTACGGTTTGTGGACGCCGCACACGCTGCACACGCTGCACTCGCTGTTGCGAGGGGTGCGAATCTCCGTCCACTCCATGCTGCGCGCGTCGAGCATTTGCAAGCGCCCGGCGAGAGACGAGCCGGTGCCCGCCAGCAGCTTCAGCGCCTCGGCCGCCTGCATGCTGCCGATGATGCCCACCAACGGTGCAAAGACCCCCATGGTGGCGCAGCGTGCTTCTTCGAAAGCGGCTTCGGGCGGGAACAGGCAGGCGTAGCAGGGCGCTTGTGCCTGCCGTGTGTCGTAGACCGAAATCTGCCCGTCGAAGCCGATCGCCGCGCCCGAGACGAGCGGCTTCTTGTGCTTCACGCACGCGGCGTTGACGGCGTGGCGGGTGGCGAAGTTGTCGCAGCAGTCGAGCACCACGTCCACACTGGCGACCAGCTCGTCGAGCCGCTCGGCGTTGGCGCGCTCGTGCAGCGCCACCACGTTTACATCTGGGTTGATCTCGTTGATCGACTGCGCGGCGGAGGCGGCCTTGGGCCGGCCCAGGCGCGACATGTCGTGCACGATCTGGCGCTGCAGGTTGGTGAGGTCGACATGGTCGTTGTCGACGATGGTGATGCGCCCCACGCCCGCCGTGCCCAGGTAAAGCGCCACCGGTGAGCCCAGCCCGCCCGCACCGATCACCAGCGCATGCGATGACAGCAGCGCCTGCTGGCCTTCGATGCCCAGCTCGTCGAGCAGGATGTGGCGCGAGTAGCGCAGCAGCTGTTTGTCGTCCATGGGCGGAGCATACAACGGTCAACACAAAAACAAACGCCCGTGGGTCACACGGGCGTCTGGGGGAGCGTTAGACGATCACTCGGTCTTGGCTTCAGCCTTGCGCTCGACCACCGTCTTGGACACCGCCACCGGCTTGCCCTTGAGCTGGTTGAGTGCCTGCGCGAGCTGGAAGTCTTCGGTGCTGCCGAATTCGGGCAGCGGCTTCAGCGGGGTGTTGGTCTTTGCGGTTTCCTCTTCGAGCTTCTTGCGCGCGTCTTCGCGGGCCTTCTCGCGCACAGCGTCTTTCTGCTCGGCGTTCTGGCCGCTTTGCAGGTGCTTCTCGAGGTCGGCTTCACGCATGCGCAGGGCGGCAAATACGTTGCCTTCTGCGGTTTCGTCGAGCATCACGTCGGGCACGATGCCCTTGGCCTGGATCGAGCGGCCCTTGGGTGTGTAGTAACGCGCGGTCGTGATCTTGAGTGCGGTTTCTGCCGACAGCGGGCGCACGGTCTGCACCGAGCCCTTGCCGAAAGTCTGCGCGCCCATGATGGTGGCGCGGTTGTGGTCTTGCAGTGCGCCGGCAACGATCTCGCTGGCCGAGGCCGAGCCTTCGTTGACCAGCACCACCATCGGTACGCGCTTCACCCCTTCAGGCAGGCGGCGCAGCGGGTCGCTGCCACCACGGCGAAGGTAGTCGGAGGGGCGGGCCTTGAACTCCGATTTCGACTCGGCGATCTGGCCGTTGGTGCTGACCACCACCACGTCGCTCGGCAGGAACGCCGCCGAGATGGCCACCGAGGCTTCGAGCAGGCCGCCCGGGTCGTTGCGCAGGTCGAGCACCAGGCCTTTGAGGTTGGGCTCTTGTTTGTAGATCTCTTCGAGCTTGCGGGCGAAGTCTTCGACCGTGCGGTCTTGGAACTGCCGCACGCGCAGCCAGGCGTAGCCGGGTTCGATCACCTTGGCGCTCACGCTTTGCATGCGGATCTCTTCGCGCACGATGGTCACCGGGAAGCTGCGGCTTTCGGTTTTGCGGAAAATGGTCAGCGCGACCTTGGTGTTGGGCTCGCCGCGCATGCGCTTGACGGCCTGGTCCATCGTGAGGCCCTTGACGGCGGTGTCGTCGATCTTGGTGATCAGGTCGCCGCTCTTCAAGCCAGCGCGGAAGGCGGGCGAGCCTTCGATCGGCGAGACGACCTTCACCAAGCCGTCTTCCATGCCGATCTCGATGCCCACGCCGACAAACTTGCCGGTGGTGCCTTCGCGGAATTCCTTGAAGCTCTTCTTGTCGAAATACTGGGAGTGCGGGTCGAGGCCGGCCACCATGCC